>NZ_JASATQ010000030.1:0-53467 GCF_038440415.1 Sphingomonas sp. OTU376
CCCCCCCCCCCCCCCCCCGCCCCCCCCCCCCCCCCCCCCCCCCCCCCCCCCGACCTCCAGATCGGCCAGTTGCGGGAGCGTTGGCGCCTGCTCCGCATCGATTGGCCGACCGCCTGCATTGCTGTCCGGGCGCGAGACGGCATCGAATGGGGCTTCAAGTTCCTGCTCGACGGCTATCCTGCCCGCCTGCCCAACGGTCGCCCCTGTGACATCGCGAGCGGACAACCGTTGGCGCCCGACAAATGGCCCAAGGGCGTCGGTCGCTTCGCGGCGGTGTTCAATCCCGCCTGGAACCCCGGCGCACTGTACTTGCCCTGCGACCGCCTGGCGCTGCCTGGCCATGACCAGTGGCGCACCGAACTGCCGCACCTGATCTGGCCGCCCGTCCGCGGCATCATCCACTATCTGGAGATCCTCCATGAACTTCTCGGTTCTCACGCTTATCACTCACCTGTTCGGGCGACCGCCTGATCTGGCCATCCCCCGCCCGCTCTGGCGTCACCTGCTCGAGGGGCTTCAGACCCGTGGAGGCGGATATCGCGAAAGCGGCGCCTTTCTTCTCGGGCCGCCGGGCGAACCGCGCCGCGTTTCCACGATCGTCTTCTATGACGAGATCGACCCGGCCGCGTTTGATACCGGCATCATCCAGATCGACGGTGGCCGCATGGCCGATCTCTGGCGTATCTGCCGGGGAACCGGGCTGGTGGTCGTCGCCGACGTGCACACCCATCCGGGTTGTGCCGGGCAGAGCGAGTCCGACCGGATGCATCCCATCATTGCCGAACCCGGTCATGTGGCGATGATCCTGCCGAACTTTGCTGCGGAACCGATGAGGCTCGATGACATCGGCCTCTATCGTTACCTCGGCGCGTTTCGCTGGGATCGGCGGCGGCAAGGATTTCTTCGTCCCACGCTCGCGATTGGAGGATGATCGATGGCTGACGATGTGATCAGCAGCCTGAACCGCTCCGCGAAGCTCTTCATCGATCGCGCCTCGGCGGCGACGGTCGAAGATGCGATGGAGCGCCTGCAGGGCTTTCGGATGCACCTGTTCATCGGCGAAGCCGCGGCATGCAGCCCGACGCACCAGGCCGCGCTCCTCTCGGCGCTCAACTGCGGCCGCCGGACCTTCCTGGGCGGGGTGACCGTTTCCGGGGCGCTCGAGGTCCCGCTTTTGGCGAAGGTCGCTGCTGGAGAGACGCTCGCCGACGCGGTGTCGAGCCTTTGCGGGACGGTCATCGGCGACATCCCGGAAGGGGTGCCTTTGGTGTGCGTTGGAGCGCCCCCGGCAATTGGTGCGGTCGAGTTTGCCGTGCGGACCACCTTTGACGGCTGGCGCGGCGGCGTTATCCCGCTGGCATCCGCACCTTTGCCGGAACAGGTGGAGTTTACTCCCGCTGGCGTGCTTGGTGGCGCACTCGCGGTATCCGAACTGTTCGCCCATTTCGATGGAGACGCTATGGCCGGATATCGGAGCGCCGGAATGTCCTTGTGGGACCAGTCGGCTGCCGATTGGGCGTCTCCCGCTTCCGACGGACCTTCACCTCGGCAGCTTCCGTCCGACTTTTGGGTCATCGGCCTGGGGCATCTGGGGCAGGCGTTTATTTGGACGATCGGTCTGTTGCCATTCGCGTCTTCGAAAGAGGTGCGTCTGTTCCTCCAGGATGTGGATGAAGCAGGGCGTTCGACCGAAAGCACTTCCGTGCTTACGTTCGATCGGGACGAAGGCCGCCAGAAGACACGAATCTGCTCGGACTGGGCCGAGCGCCGGGGTTTCCGCACGCGCCTGATCGAGCGCTGCTTCGACGCAGATCTACGTGTTGCTCATGACGAGCCCGCGCTCGCGCTGTGCGGTGTAGATAATACCCAGACGCGTGCAATTCTCGAAGGCGCGGGTTTCGCCTCGGTTTTCGAAGCCGGGCTTGGTGCCGGCGTCGAAGACTTTCGGCTCATCCGAACCCACAGCTTTCCCGCGCCGGTGGGCGCCGAAGAGGTATGGGCAGACGAGGGTTCCGGCGCGGAACTGGGCGGCGAGGCGGACCGGCCAGTTCCGTTGCCGCCAGCCTATAACGATCTGAGGAATCAGGGTGCGATCGACGATTGCGGGCTGACACGCCTGGCCGAGGTGGCCGTCGGCGCGCCCTTTGTGGGAATGACCGCAGCAGCTGTCCTGATCTCTCAGGTGCTTCGAATGGTGGCTGGCGGACGCCGGCCAACGGTCTCCAACCTGGACCTGCGCGCTCTTCAGCATCGCACCCTGGTTGAGCGTGAAGGCACCGACATCGTGATCTTCGGCACAGCCATGTCGAGATAAGCCCAGCAACTGGGCCCCCAATGCTAGCGTCGATAAATTGATGCTAGCGGCGGATACCACCGCGATGGCGATCGGTCCTAAGACTCACGCGCTCGCATTGAGCTAATCGGGCTTGCCAACCAGCCTGTTGAGGTGGTTTGACGCACCCCTTACCGCCAGATGGATGTTTCCGCCCTTAGGCGACGGCAGCTTGTCGCATCATTCGTTTCGAAGCCGCCATTCAGCAACCGGCCCAAATCCAGCTATCGAGGCCATCGATCTTCAATGTTCGCAATTGGGGCGCAAGCGGTCTCATGGCGGCTGCGAGGCCGACTTAGTTCGGCGCGTTCACTCAGGCATCGGCCGCGAAATCATTGAGGATGAGCGGCGGGGCCTGCAGCATTGCGGTGCGCGACGGGTTCAGTCTTTTTCCGAGCCGCTCCCACAGAAACGATCCTTGGCGACGTGCATTTGGATATGCCGCACCAGTCGCCCCAGTGCGCCGGTTGCCCGTGCTGACATCCATGCCGCGCCAACCGTCCAACTTGCGGCTTCGCCATCAAGTGGAAGAAGTTTGAATTTGCCCGAAAGGAGAGATCCAGAACTCGCGGGCACGATAGCGGCTCCCAGTCCCGCCGATACCAACGCAAGGATGGTCTGAATGTCGTCTGCCTCTTGGACAACACGTGGCAGAAAGCCAGCTCGGCCGCACCAGCGGCGTATTTGGTCCGCAAGGCCAGGCCCTCTTTCTTCGCGTAACGCGATGAAATTGTGACTGGAGAAAGCAAGTGGATCGGGCTCCGAAGTCGCGGTGTCACCCGTGTACGCTATCGCAAGTCTGTCATCCGCGAGGGGCATAAACTCCAGCCCGCCAACCGGCGGCTTGCGCATGAATCCAAGATCGATCTCATCGCGGTAGAGGCGTAGCATCTGCTCCTGCGATGAGTAATCGTCCATGGCGATCGCAACGTCCGGATTGCTCGCACGAAACCCTGCGATCAGCATTGGCGCCACCGTCAGTGTCGACAATCCGAATCCAAGATTAAGAATGCCTGTTTCTCCAGAGACGCTGCGACGCGCATCCTGGAGAAACGTGTCTGCCTCCCGGACCAGACGTCGCGCATGAGGAAGGAGTGACCTGCCGACAGGGGTGAGTCGGGCTGGCTGCCAATCGCGATCAATCAATCTCGCGCCTATCTGATCTTCCAGCGCGCGCAGCCGTTTAGTGAGGCCTGGCTGGGTTATATGCAGCTTTTCGGCCGCTTGTCCGAAATGGCCGATGTCAGCGATTTGTAGGAATGCTCTGAGGCGCTCGACGTCCATTCCAGTTGGTTATCACAAAAGGCCGATAGTTTCATTGGAACAGTCGCGTTGCACGGTGGCAGTTGCTCGTCGCGAGGAGAACGACATGAGCAGAAGCTTTCACGTGGCGACCGTCCAGTTCCAGCATAAGGCATCGGACAAGGCCTATAATCTCTCTCGAGTGGAGTATTTCGCTCGGGCGGCGGCGGCGCGCGGCGCCCAGGTAGTCTGCATGCCCGAGATGTGCATAACCGGTTACTGGCACGTTCCTCGTCTGGAGGAGGCGGAGCTCTTTGCTCTCGCGGAGCCGGTCAGCGGTCCAAGCGTAACGCTCGTGGCTGCGTTGGCGACCGAGCTGAACCTAGGAATCGGCGTGGGTTGGTTGGAGCTCGGCACCGACGGTCGGCTCTACAATGCCTATCGTTTGTGCTTGCCTGACGGCACGGGGCACACCCATCGCAAGCTCCATGCCTTCGAGCACTCTTTGATAGCCTCAGGCGACAGGTATACTGTGTTCGACACCCCTTGGGGGGTTAGGCTGAGCATCCTGATTTGCTGGGACAACAACCTCCTCGAAAACGGGCGTGCTTGCGCGTTGCTCGGAGCAGACGTGCTGCTGGCGCCGCACCAAACCGGCGGCACGAACTCGCTTAGTCCGAGGGGAATGAAGCCGATCCCGCTAGAGCTGTGGGAGGCGCGCAATTCGAATCCGGTAGCTTGCCGGGAAGCTTTCGCTGGTCCCCATGGACGGGGTTGGCTGATGCGCTGGCTCCCGGCCAGGGCGCACGACAACGGGCTTTTCATTGTCTTCAGCAACGGTGTTGGTCGCGATGAAGAAGAGGTCAGGACGGGCCATGCGATGGTGTTGGACCCTTATGGGGATATCGTATCCGAGTCTGATGCGCTCTGTGACGACATCGTCTTCGCGCACCTGGATCTTGACCTGATTGAGACGAGCAGTGGTCGTCGCTGGATGCGGGGCAGGCGCCCAGAATTGTACGGCCCGCTAACGTTGCATACCGGCAGAGAGCTATCTGCGCGGGCGACGCGGTTCGGAAACTCTGTCGATTAGGCTCGACGAACGCGCGGCTGCTTCGGCATCGAGAGCCCTCGCTCGAAATCAGCGATAGTCCCACCTGCGAGCCTGTGGTGGTTTCGAGGCAGCCTGTGGGTCATTGTCGCAACGGGTGAATTGCGCCTCGTTGCGGTTCTCAATGGTCGTTGAACGGCCCCCCCGCAGGTCAGAGCGCAACTTGTCCGCGCCGATTGTAAACGCGGAGCAGAGGGGCCGCGGGACAGGGGCGCCAATACAGCCCGTATGGCGCATCAACGCTTCGGCGCCCTTGCGAGGTTTGTGCTCACCGGCGGCTGCAGACGCCGTAGCATCGGCCGGCATTCACGCGGGCGGCCATCGACGGACACCCAGCGGTCAGCGTCGTTCGATGGCGGCAAAGAGTTGTTCAAGTGGGGCTCTTGGTAGCACAGGCGCGTACGGCACCGAAGATTCACTTCTCAGCGCCTTCCTTAACCAGACTCAGATGCAGAAGCGGGTAGGGCCGGCCGTCCCCGTCGGTCGGCGATCGCCCCGATCGTTTAAATCCGAGGCGGGCGTAAAAGAGCACCGCCTGTTCATTCTGTTCGTTTACGTCGACTTTCAGGCTCGGGCTCATGCGGGTCGCATGCGACACGAGCTCCCGGCCAATTCCGCACCCGTGATGGGATGCGTGAACGAAAAGTGCTCGTATTTCGCCATCGCCGACGTCCATGAAGCCGACAGGCACGTCCCCAGCCGTTGCGGCGACGATCAGTCTGGCCGAGTGCAAATAGGTTCGAACCTGCTCAGCGATTTCGACACGATCTTCCTTGGAGATGAAGTGATGAGTCGCATCAACCGCCGTCGACCAAATCTCAAACAGCTCTTCGTGTTCTTCGGGCCGCGACGGGCGCAAGTCGATCGTCATCGTATTTTCCAGTCTCGAGAATGTTGAGGCTGCATCCGCGCAGTTCGTCCTTGGACTTGCGGGATCCATTCGGTTTGTAGAGAAAGTGCCGTATGACGAGACCGCGATGGGCTCCGCCTTTTGGAGAGTGTCGAGCGGGCGACTCCTGCTTACGTCGGCGCACCGAAGGCGCTGGCTGCGGCTCTGGCGCATGTTTAGCTGCGACCAGGGCAGGCCTGTTCAGTCAGCATGTTTTCTGTCCATGCGATATGTGCTTCGTAAAGGCGCGTGGATTGCTCTCCTGCGAGAAAGCCTTGGGACAAAATGTTGCGCACGGTGTCGCGGTAGGTGTCCGAAGCCTCGAGTGCGTCAATGTCCGATTGCTTGTGCCACAGAGTGAGCACCTCACACCTGACGCCGTCTCGATACATGAACACCCCCGCGCAACCGGTTTGCTGCCGGAACATCGGGAGAGAGATTTCCTCTGCGAACTTGGCATAGGCCTCAAATCGATCGATTGGGACGTCGGTGCTCCAGATGCGCGCGAGCATGACTTAGTTCCTCTGCCGGTGACGCTGCGATTAAGGCGTCGGAGCGAAAACCGACGCCATGCGCCCATCTTCGAGACGAGTGAGGGGATTGGGCGATAGAGCGTCAATGTGACGTGAATTCAGCTTCATCTCTGGGATTGGGGCGTTGCGCTTCCCCTCGATTCTCGGCCCGTGGCCACGGCGACGGCGATCGCGATAATTCGATCTTCGGCGCAAATCGAAGCGTGACCAAAGGGACGGAGAGGGTGCTTTGAACGCAAGACCCGGGAAGCCGGTGGGGGCGGCATCCGTCATCGCCCTGGCCAGTCAATGGAGTGTCTCTGATGTCCTTTCGCGTTCGCGGGCTTGATCCTCTGCAGTTCACCCACCTTTATGGGCTGCCCGACCCTGACTTGGCCCGTTTCGGCGCGCGCCGCCACACGGTGACGGCGAAACCGGGGTTTCCCGATCGTGTGGAGCTTCGAGATCTGGAGATTGGCGAGACAGCCATCTTGTTGAACTTTGAGCATCAACCAGCCGAAACCGCATATCGGTCGCGGCACGCAATTTTCGTGAAAGAGGGGGCCACCGAGCCGGCCGATCTCCTTAATGTCCTGCCAGAGGTAATACGGGTGCGTCCGATTTCACTTCGCGCGTTCAATGACGCCGGCGAGATGCTCGACGCTGACCTCGTCGACGGGGCCGATCTCGTCCCCCTGATCGAGCGCTTTTTCGAGCAGAGAGAAGTTGCTTACCTCCACGCTCATTATGCCAAGCGCGGTTGCTTTGCCGCGCTCATCACCCGCTCGGGATCGGACTAGCAGATTGGTTCGCCAAGAGCCCAGCGAGACCACATAGCGTTTCCGAGAGTCCGGGGGAGGAAGCCCAGATGGCAATTGGCGGACTGTAGGACGGCTGCCGAGGGTAGTTATTCCAGCCCATTCGAGGCATCCGTTGACACGCATTTTACGCTATTTTCACGCGTCCTCACGCCGGACCATCCTCGGAATCAATAGTCGCAACATTTTCGCACGGCGGTCGGACGAACAAAGATGGCCTTAAAACGATGATGCCGTTGTCGATACGTCTCCTTCACGCCGATCTATCGAGAACCGTACGGCAGGAAAGATGCGCCTGCATCAATCGAGAGAGTAGCGAAGAGCCCGCTATTCATCCCGCGGCATACCTTCGACTCACCGGCTATTTTCCCAGCCGGCTCTGCACCGTGGTTTACTCGATCGGCGCGATGTCGGCGTCGCCATCAGCTCGATTCTGAAGCGATGATCAGGCCGACACGCCCAGCTCCGACCGGTATTAACAACACGGCACTCGGCATCCTGTGTGGCATGGGTGCCGGAGCGCTGTGGGGGTTCGTCTTCGTCGCACCTGAGCTGGTGCGGGACTTCTCGCCCCTGCAGATCGCGGTCGGCCGTTACGTTGCCTATGGGCTCATCTCTGCAATACTTATCCGGCCTCGCTGGCTCGAATTGACCTGCACGCTCACCGGGCGTGATTGGCTAATGCTGATGTCGCTCGCGACGGCCGGGAACATCCTTTATTTTGTGTTGCTTTCGGCAGCCGTGCAAAAGGCCGGCATCGCACCCGCATCGCTGGTAATAGGCTTCTTGCCCGTGATTGTGACGATCGCCGGCAGCCGCGCCAAGGGTGCAGTATCGTTGCGGGCGCTAACCCCATCGCTGTTGTTGTGCGGAAGCGGCGCCTTGTGTGTCGGTTGGCGGGCGCTCGAGGATCCCGGCGTGGGATCCGGCGGTGATCACCTGCTCGGACTGCTATATGCGTTCGGAGCGCTAGGTTCCTGGTCTGCCTATGCCGTCTTCAACACCCGATCTCTGGCGCGCCTTCCGCGAATTTCCGCCAGGGACTGGACTCTTCTCACGGGCGTAGTCACCGGCGCACAAGCGCTACTGCTAGCGCCGGTGACACTTTTGAGCGGACCGGTTCAACACACGTTGCCATCCTGGGCGCTTCTCGCGATGGTCTCAATCGGGCTTGCGGTCGCAGCCTCAATCATTGCCAGCGCGCTGTGGAACAGAATGAGCCGCCTTCTCCCCCTTACAATGGTCGGCCAAATGATCCTGTTCGAAACGCTGTTCGCCTTGATTTACGGATTTCTTTGGGAGCGGCGCCTGCCGCTGCCGGTCGAGCTGGCAGCCGCCGCCTTCGTCGTGGCCGGCGTGCTTGCCTGCATACGCGCCCACCGGCCGTCCCGGGCTTCGTCTGCATTCGGCGCGGTGCCCATTGGGGAGTGAGGCGAAGCTGCGGTTGATCGTGGCCTCGCTTACGCCCCGTCTTGGTGCGGAACGCGACGCGCGAGCGACATGCGTTCAGCTTCGCTTTCGCAGCACGAATGGGCCGCGCATGGCACGTGCCACCGGGCTGATCCCGAAGAGTATTTCCAAAAGGCGGAACTGCTTTCGAGGGGGCTACGTCGCCCAAGTCTGACCCTGACGGGATCGCGCCGGTCCGAATGAGCGCAGGCAGCCTGCGAGATGCATGCATCAAGCTCAATCAAGAACTCCCCCAAGAGGCCCTCCAAATTAAAAGCAGCTCCGGTAGAAGGCTACGAGAGATCCGTGTCTGTTTTGGCAAATCTTTCAAGTACGACGATTGTCCCCTCGGCAATCGGGGGCGCGCCTGACGACACGTCGATTACCATCCAGCCGCGTCGAGTCCCCGGTCAGAAACCCTGATGCCGTCCTCTTTTTCAGAGGTTTCCGTCTCGGGCTCTCGCCACTACCGCGCTGCTGAAGCGGCGTCGCTAAACTGAAGTTCGGCATCTGCGCGAGTCTAGCGCTTCGCCTGCCCAGACAAGGGCGAGCATAACCAGAATCAGGAAACTCACAAGAATGCCCAGCGCTTGCCAACCTGAGCGTTCTACGACCAGTGCTCCCAGCGGTGGCCCAAGAAGCGCGCCGGCCGCCCCGAACTGTGTCAGCAACCCCTGAGACGCCGCCATGCGCGGATCTTCCGGTCCCGTCGCCCCGCTGATGGCCGGAAGTCGTGAGAATATGATTGTTCGGGCGACGCCGGCAAACACATGAACCGCGGCACCGACCGCCGCGCAAGTGATGAGACCGGAAACAGAATAAAGCGTTGGAGCGATCAGCGCGGCAATCAGCGAGACGGTGGCGACAATCCATCGGGTGCTGGATGCCGACGTTCCCACCATTCGCACGAGCGCCATCGCCAACGCGGTGCCCGGCAATGCGGATAGAGCGACAAGACCCACCAGCAATCCGGCCAGCGTAACCGTGGCGCCGTGACGTTCCAGCATGAAGGAGGGAAGGAGACCGGTCATCGCACACAGAAACAACGTGTAGAAGCCGAATCCCCCAGTCATCAGCCAGGCGGCTGCGGCTGGCATGCGCCTCCTTGCTTTGGACCTGGGAGGGATGGTGTCTGGTGCGACGGGCAGAATCAGGAGAGCCACACCGACGGCAATGCCAAAGACCGACCACGCCAGGATCGCGCCCTGTGCGCCGGCCAGTGTTTCCAGCAGACCCGTCAAGATGCTTCCCAGGCCAAGCCCGACCGGGATGAATGTGCTCCACAGGACCATCGCATTGTTCCTCGCTGACCCCGCGGAGGTGAGTTTGATCATCATCGTGGGCGCGCCGACGACGATGAGGAGGTATCCGACTGCCTCGGCAGCTCTCGCCGCGAAGATCGTCGCACCGTTCAGGGCTAGCGCCTCTGCGACGGTGAACGCGGTCGTCATGGCGACACCGATAAGCAACGAACGACGCGCACCAAGCGCGCCAAGGGCAATGCCCGAGAGTAGGCCGAGCGTCGCCCCCGCCAGTTCCAGCAGCGAGACGAGCGCTCCCAGCACAGGAAGGGAGAAGCCGAACCGTTCCCTCAGGGCAGGCCCAAGAACGGTGAATTTCGCCAGTTGGGCTGCTGCGAACACGCCGGCAAGCCAGAGAACCGTGATATGAGCGCGCATCCTGCCCCGCTAAAACCGCATGAGGGCCAGCGGCCACGAATGATCCATTCGTGCTCGCCAAAAAACCACGCAATCATCGAAGCCGAAGGTCATTCGCCCGATTGCGCTTGTTTGCATCTGAACGACGCTAAGGAATATGTCTCGGCGTCGCATGCGCTACGCGTAAAAATCATGTGAAAATGGACCGGCTGCCCGGACTCCAATATGGCGCTTCTGCAAAGGTCTGGCTTTGAAAGCGGGTGCGCTACGACATGCGAGCATCGCCACCGGGAGGGGCTTTCAGTTCGCGTTCCGCGGGGTCACGAGCGCGGCTTGGATGACATCGCGGCGACCCATGCACCCCGCCGGGTGGCGCTCGCGGACTGCAAATTGCTCCTGGCCGCTGAATTGAGATCAGGCGCCCGGAGAGTGTTGGCGACCTCGAGTCCAGGTTTCAGGGCGGTTTCACGTCCTACGCCGGTGGCGCTGCCGTTTCAGCGATTAACCGGGACTCGATGAGAGACGAGATTGATTGGTACGCCGCCGGCTGGCGAAGCGCGTCGGCTGGTGCGACCGGAGGGCGCCAGCTCGACGAGACCGTTCCTGGGTCAGCAACCGACTATCAATCTCGAACAGCAGGGCTGAGGCGAACGAGCTACGCTATACTCGCCATAGCAGCAGTAAACTTGGGCAGCGTAATGATCATAGACATTCGAGCAGCAGAATCTCGGGTCTGCGGAGACTGTCGGGCAGGCGCAACGAGGTGGTGTTCGGGCCAAAGTTCAAAGGCGCACCTCATGCCGGGCGGCATAGCGGCTCAATCTCGGCAGGTCCGCGGGATGTCGCAGGGCGGCGGGGGCCATCCTAGTCGCAGCGCCGATTTCAACGACGGTGGATCGGACGATGAGCCTCGAGATTGTCGCTAGGGCCGCCCCGTGTTGTCTAGGCGTGTGCAAAGGCCTTGGCGGCAATGCGTCAGGGCGACGTATGACCACGCTGCAGCCGCCTCACGACCTAGCATGGTTTCCACATTCGAAATTCTGGGGCTTTACGGTGGGAATGGAGCAGCCCGAGTCTTGGAAGCATTCCAGTGAGCCGGGCGCGTGAACCGTGGTGCGAACGTCGCAGCGGCGTAAATGCGACTTCTACGCGGCTTCGGCAAAGACGTTTCAAGCGACGCCGTCTCAGCCGAATGCTGCATTTCGTCGTGCGTTGGTCGCACCCGACGCAGCTCGCGTGCCTATGTCGCGGAAGCTCGGCATCGCAAAACTCCCTTCTGTCATCCGCGAGGCAAGCATGTTTCACGATTCTTCCGCTCACGAGCCAGAGGCCGCAGATCGCGCACGTGTGGCGGTGGTGGACGATGAGGTGGATCTCCGGGGGTCGATCGCGGACTATCTCAGCTCGCAGGGCGTAACGGTCCTCGAGGCTGGTGACGCAGCGGCCCTGGATCGGTTGCTTCAGGAACATGAGGTCGATCTGGTCCTGCTGGACGTCAACATGCCCGGAGAGGATGGCTTCAGCATCGCCCGACGTTTGCGGGCCTCCAGCGACGTCGGCCTGATCATGCTTACGGCACGTACTGATACCGTCGATCGCGTTCTCGGATTGGAAGTGGGGGCCGACGACTACCTCGCCAAGCCATTCGCATTGATGGAGCTGCACGCCCGGGTCCGCGCCGTCCTGCGGCGCAGACGGAGGGAACAGCCGGCAGCATTGCGCGTGGCTGAGAGCGCGCCAAACCACTCGGCCTCGTGGGATCTGCGGCTGCTTGGCCGTTTCCAGCTAATCGGAAGGGATGGAGAGGCTCCTTTACACGCCAGGAAGGCGATCGCGCTACTCACCTATCTGGCGCTTCAGCCCGGGCAATGGGCCAGGCGAGACGCTCTCGCCGGCCTGCTTTGGGAGGACTTTCCGGCTGCGCAGGCGCGTGCGAGCCTGCGGCAAGCGCTGGCAAGCATCCGTAAGCTCGAAAACGACAATGGACCTATTCTGGCCCTGGACGCGGACGTCGTTCGCCTTTCGACGGATGTCACGGTCGACGCGTTGATGCTGGATCGGGTAGAAGTCTCAGGCTGGCCGCAGCAGGACGAGTTGCTGCCGGGTCTCGATTTCCCGAACCTCCCGACGTTCGGTGCCTGGTTGAGTATCGAGCGAGCTCGGGTTCGTCAGAAGGTAACGAAAGCGCTGGCGCACAGGATCGAGCTTGCACTCCGTCCTGGCGGGGATCTGGAGTCGGTTTCGGAAGCGGCATTCCGGTTGCTTGCGCTCGATCCAATGAACGAAGTAGCGCATCGGGCACTGATGATCGTCCATTCCCGCCAAGGCCGAGGGGCATTGGCGCTACGACAGTTCCGCCACCTCTCGAAGCTTTTGGCAGACGAGCTCCAGGTTGCGCCGGAAGCGGAGACCCTCGACTTGTACGACCGGATCAAGGCGGGGCGTTACCGCCCTGTCACGCCAATCGTCGAGCCCAACTCGGCGCCGCAGCATTGCGATTTGAGCGCGTGAGTGACGAACTGGTTGCGGACGCCAGCCTTCACCAGCATCTATTGGCCATGCCAGCGCGGACCTGAACATGATTGATTTGCCCTCAAAACTGGTTCCGGAGCCCACCCGCCACGATGAGTTTCTGCTCGCGCTAAGGGACAGGCTTCGCAACGAGGCGGACACCGAGGTCATCCTCGCTGAGACCGCCGAGCGGCTCGGCAGGCATCTGGGTGTCAATCGAGCTGGCTACGGAGAATTCGACGAGGACTGCAAGCTCTTCATTCCACGTAGTCACTGGATCGATGGCGCCGTTGTGAGCATGGAGGCGCCCGTTCCATTCGCGCTGTTCGGAAGGGGCCTTACCGCGTCGCATATGCGCGGGGAGACTTGGATACACGAGAGCCTCGAAGACGCGCATGTCGATGACGAGGCGCGGGCGATCTTCCATGAACTCGGGATCGTGGCGGCGATCACCATCCCTCTCATAAAAGATGGTCGATTGGTGTCGCTGCTTTCCGTTCAGCAAAATAGCCCCCGGCGCTGGCCCGACGCCGACGTCGCATTGGTAGCTGAGTTGGCTGAACGCACCTGGGCGACGCTCGAACGCGCTCGCGCCGAGGAAGCGCGAAGGCAGACCGAGGAGTTGCTGTCCGCCATTCTGCGCCACGCGCCGATCGGAATTTACGTCAAGGACCGAGCGGGCCGGTATGAGCTTGTGAACGAGGAAATGGCCCGTCTGATGAAGCACCCCGTCGACCAGATTACGGGCCGCACAGCTCAAGACCTGGTCGATCCCGAAGCTGCAGCCAAGATTGCCGAGGCAGACGCCGCGGCTTTCGAAGCCCGAACCCCGACCGTGCTCGAGCAGAACAGGCCTGGCCAGGATCGCTTTGAGTACAGCCTGTCGATGCGCTTACCGCTTGAGGGCAAGACAGGCAGTGGTCCGCAGCTGGCTGGTTTCGAAGTGGATATTTCGGCGCTCAAGCGCACCGAGGCGGAACTCGAACGTTCTCGGGAGGCACTTTACCAATCGGAGAAGATCACCGCACTCGGGTCGTTGCTGGCCGGTGTGAGCCATGAACTCAACAACCCGCTCTCGATCATCGTTGCCCAGTCGGAGCTTCTTCAATTGGAGGCGATGGGTTCGCCTGCGGCCGAGCGGGCTGGCAAGATCCGCCGCGCCGCGGAAAGGTCGGCTCGTATCGTGCAGACTTTCCTCGCGATGGCGAGGCAGAAACGTCCGAACCGTTCGCGCGTTGACCTCAACCAGGTCGTATCGGCGGCCTTGGAGCTTAACAGTTACGGGCTGCGGGCCAACGGCATTACCGTCCGCCAGGACCTAGCCACGGATCTACCGCAGCTGGTGGCTGATCCGGATCAGCTCCATCAGGTCTTCACCAACCTCATCGTCAATGCCCAGCAGGCGATGCAGGAAGTCGCGGGAGGCCGGCAGCTGACGCTGGCGAGTCACAAGGGGGAACGCGGCGAAACGATCTGTGTCGACGTGACCGACACGGGACTGGGTGTGCCTGAGGACATCCGACGGCGCATTTTCGAACCGTTCTTCACGACCAAGGCTCAAGACATTGGAACAGGCGTAGGACTTTCGTTTTCCCAGGGGATTGTTGAAGCCCATCACGGGCGTCTCGAGTTGCTGGAGGGCGTTCCCGGCACGACGTTCCGAGTCACCCTGCCAATTGGGAACGCCGATTCTGTGGGTATTGCGGGCGAAGAAAGCGCCGCCACACTGGTACAGGCGGACCGCCAGAGATCGGCTCTGGTGGTCGACGACGAAGTTGGAATCGCTGAGGCCCTGGCGGACCTCCTTGCACACGACGGCTACGCATGTCGCACCGTCAACAGCGGCGACGCGGCCAAGATGGCTCTTCGAACGGGGCGGTTCGATCTCGTCGTCAGTGATCTGCGCATGCCAGATATCGATGGGCCGGCTTTGTTCAACTGGTTGCTCCGTGCCCGCCCCGAGCTGATCGGGACGGTCGCCTTTTCTACCGGGGACACTTTAAGTCCAACTGCGGCTAAGTTCCTCCGGGAGTCCGGGCGACCGTACATGGAGAAGCCCTTCACGTTGGCGGCCGTTCGCCGGTTGGTGGCTGCCGTCGAGGATCGGCAAGGAAAATCACGTTGAGCGACAACAAGGCGATCGCCGTCGTGGACGACGAGGAGGACCTGCGTGGCGCGGTCGCAGCCTACCTTGGTCTGCACGGTTTCGAAGCGATCGAATGCGCCAGCGGTGCCGCGCTATACAGCGTGTTGAGTGAACGGGCCGTCGATCTTGTTGTCCTTGACGTCAATATGCAGGGTGAGGATGGCTTCACGATCGCGCGGCGTTTGCGAGCGAATGGGGACATCGGCATTGTGATGCTGACCGCGCGCGCGGAGCTTGTCGACCGGGTCGTCGGACTTGAGATCGGCGCGGACGACTATTTGACGAAGCCCTTTGAGCTTCGCGAACTCGTGGCGCGGATCCGGTCAGTGCTGCGCAGGGCCGATCGGCGCTGCGGGGGAGGGGGCGATGCAGTCCCCGAGACCGTGGATGGAATATGGGTACGAGGCCGGGGGGGGAGCCTGCGGGTGTCGGTCGACGACATCGACTGGATCGAAGCCGCTCGCGACTACGTTCTCTTGCACGCAGGGTCACGGATCCATTCCGTGCGCATGACGATGGACGAGTTGGAGAGGCAACTCGACCCAAAGCGGATGCTGCGAGTGCACCGATCGGCGTTCGTCAGGCCATCACTGATCGCTCGATTGCATCCAACTGCTCGCGGAGGCAAACTTCAACTGCGGGACGGCCAGATGATCGCGGTGGGCGCACGGCATCTCGCGAAGGTTGCCGACCTGATTCGAATTACCGACGGCGCTTAGGACCGGTAGCGCGTTCCGACCGATGTAGCTGGGCCTACGCCGGTCGGAATAGAAGCAGAGTCTTGCTTAGGGGGGATCAGCTTGCCGGACACTGCCGATAAGCACTGATCTTTGCCAGCCGCTCGAGCCTGGCTTGTTGTTCGGGAGAGGCCTGCGGGCCCGTCGCTCCTGCGCTGCCGGTATTGCGGCCGGCATCGTAGATCGCGCCATCGATGCTCTGTGTCGCCGCGCGACCGACGGCTCCGCCGACGACTCCGCTCCCCGCGACCCCGCCGACCTTCGGTACGATTGTGGAAGAGGCGAAGTTCTTCGCGAAACCCAGCAGACCGCCGCCGATTTTCTTGCCGGACTGCTTCCGCTTGAACGCCTTATCGATGTCCTTGTTGATCTTGGCCTGCTCCTTGGCAACCGCCTCGCACGACATCTCCTTATCGCCTGGCTTCGCACCGGGAGCCGCTTGTCCGATTGCGGGGTGGAGTGGCGTGACGAGCAGAAGGCCAGCGATGCCCGCAATGATCCGTGAGTGCTTCATGTTGTTCTCCTTTCCGGCACCGGCGGATCCGGCGCGCTCCGGGGTCGGTAGTGTGCGCGGCGAGGGAGCGGGTTGAGACGGGCGTGAAATGAACGTGAATGTGTGGCGGGTGATCAAGAAGTCTGCTCGTCCTAAGTTGAGCCGCCACTCGAAGACCCAGTCAGATGTTTCACTCTCGTTTCACGCTCCGGCGTTGGCTGCGGTCGCTCCCATACGGCAGGGGAACGGCCCTCAAGTTCGACTCAAGGAGAAATCTGGTGAAGAAGTGCATCTTGGCGGCCGCCGCGGCCGCAGCTTTGTTCCCTGTCATCGCGTCCGCCCAAACCGAACAATTCAGTGGCCCGCGGGCGCAGCTCGATCTCGCCTATGATCAGCTTGACGCCAACGGCGACTATTTTGACCTGCCGCAGCATTTCGACACTGCGCAACTTGGAGCCACCTTCGGTTATGATCGTGTGCTTGCACGCGGCCTGATCTTGGGTGCGGAAATCGGATTTGGCGTGCCTCTCGGCGGTCGGGAAAATGCGAAACTTGGTCTCGACACCGTCTCCGTGAAGCCGGGGCGCGAATTAACCGCAAATGTTCGCGTTGGTGCGACCGTCACTAAATCCACCCTGGTATTCGCGACGATCGGCTATTCGAATGCGGGGCTGAAGGCCACGTACACGTCGCCTGCCGGCGCGACGGAGGATCGAACCGACTACGGCGCATCGAAAGGGGGGCTGCTGTGGGGGTTCGGCGTGGAGCAGGCGATCGGGCGACGGGTGTTCGCAACTCTCGCCTTCCGGGAAGCGCGATACGGCGATTTCCCGTATGAGAAGGGTGTGAAGCGCACCCAGATCCGCGCCGGCATCGGCACGCGGTTTTGATTTAACAGGCCACGCCTCGCCGGCGTGGCCCGGTTCGCGGGTTTCACGCCGGTTTGACGCTTCGCCGTCGGGCTCCTGGACACGCGATGCGGCAGAGGCCGCGCATTGCCTCTTCCTTCGAAGGTTCATAATGATCAACTACATCCGCGCAGTGCGCTCTGGCGCGCTTTGCGCCTCGGCAGTCGTCGCTCTTTTGGCAAGTACGGCAGCTGCCCAAACAGACGATGCCGACCTGCTGGCGCCGCTCGTCGATCCCGACGCGGACTTGATCGCGCCGCTGGTAGATCCGGATGCCGACCTGTTGGCGCCGTTGGCCGACCCCGATGCCGACCTGCTCGCGCCGCTGGTCCCCAAGAAGCCGCCCAAGCCGCGGCCGGGCAAGGTCACGCACAAGGATGAAATCGAAGTCGGGCAGGAGCAGAACGGCTTCATCCTCGTCAAGCGGAAGGTGGTTGATCCCTGCGGCGTGTTCGAAATCAGCTGGGGGGGACGCAAGACCTGCCACTCGACGGAGCGCGAGAAGTGGGAGTATGTCGCCGCAGGCGCGAAGCCTCCGCAAGACGAACCGGAGGAGCTCGAAGAGGACGAGGACGACGACCTGCGGGGGCCTCTCCGCGGAGGCTCGCCACGCGGACCGGGGGGCGGGGGGAAGGGCCCAGGGGGAAGTCCCCTCGGGAACGGACCCGGCGCCGGCCCGGGTAATGGTCCCGGGCGTGGGCCGGGTCCAGGCCCGGGCCCTGGCGGACAGCCTGGAAAGGCGCCGGGCGGCAGCAAAGCGCCGGGAAATGGCGGTATTGTCGCCCCGGTCCCGGTCCTAGAGGCGCGACTCCGGGACTTCTCTGTTCGTCCGACCTCATTACGGGCCGACGCGCAGGGTCGGTTCGATATCACGCTATCGGTTCGGAACGTCGCGAAGACGAGCAAGCTGATCGCCAATGGCGACTGGACAGTGACCCTGACGGATGCCGACGGCCTGGGCTTCAGCAGTCGCGACATTTGGATGGCAGGCAGCGGGCCGGCAAAGCCCTTCAACCTGATGCCGAACGTCGCTCCGGGGGGTATCCACCATATCAGGTTTTTGCTCCAGCCGGAGCAGGTACGATCTGGCCTGATACGTCTTTCTGTTCAGCAGGCTGGCGCTGCGCCGGCGACGTTCGACATCTCCAGGCAGGCCGTCGGACGAGTTGCATCAAAGACGGCTCCGCCCATGTCCTCCACGCCCTTCGTGCCGCTGCACAAGTTCGGCGTGCGGCTCGACGGAACGCAGGCGATTGGTGGCAAGGTCGAGCTATTTTTCACGGCCCGCAACCGGACCCGCGAATTGCAATATTTAGGCGGAAGCAATCTTCGCTTCAGCGGCACGGGGCCGGGGGGCACTGTGCAGAGTCGTCCGGAGACCTTCTCGATCCGCGGCGCACGCGGGATCTCCACCGGAATGGCGCCGATTCAGCCAGGCGCCACCGCGCGGCTTCGGGTCGTGTTCGACACCGCAGGCGCGAAGGGTCCCTGGACCGTGACTGACGGCGTGAAGTCGGCACCGCTGCAACCCGCCGGCTCGGCTGTCGCGAAAGAGCCAGTCTGGTGAGCGGCCGCACGGATAGATCGACACTCTCATTTGAAGGCTAATTCGGAATGGAAAACATCATTGCGCTTCTCACATCGCCCGACGGTACCGCGTCGCGGCGCGAATTCTGGATCGGCGGAGCGGTTCTCGTCGGTGTCAACATGGTGTTGAACCTCGTTCCGATTCTGGGAGCGCTCGCGACGCTGGCGCTGCTTTATCCCTGGACCTGCCTGTCGATGGCTCGGCTGAACGACATGGGACAATCGCCGCGCGTGGCGCTGGTGCCGCTTGCCTTCTGTTCCATCGCCGCTCTGTTCGGCCTGGTGATAACGATGGGCACGTCCGATTCAGCGCTGGTCGCATCCACGCTGATGCTCGCGGGGATCACGGTCCTCGTCAGCGCGATGGCGGCGCTGGTCGCAGTCGCCTTTCTGCTCTGGCTCGGGCTCGCACCGGGCCGGCTGGAAGCCCCCGTCACCGACCGGCACGGCTGAACGCGAACACGAGGAGAATGACATGCACAACATCAACAAGGGGCTGCTCGGATTTAGCCTTCTGCTCTCCGCGTGCGGGTCGAAGCCGGATACTGGGATGCACAATCGGCAGAATGCCGCAGCGGACACCGGCGGCGTGGCCGTGAGCGCTCTGCCGAAACTGAGGCCAGGCCTGTGGCGGACCAGAATGATCGAGGGGAATCTCGCGGACGATCCTCCCGAGGACCGGTGCGTTGGCCCAGCGGACACCGATCTCCTGGGAAGTCTCGCTGGTGGAAGGGAATCGCAATGTTCCAAGCGTCAGATCTCGCGGCTGGGCGACGGGTATGCCTTCGATATCGCGTGCTCCAGCAAGTACGTGAATTCGACCGTAAAGGGCAACTTCCGCGGCGACTTCGCCCGTCATGTGACGGGCGAACTGGCGCTGGGACTGGCGGCGCCGGGCCAACGGGCGGAGACCAAGCAGTACCGCTACGAGAGCAGATATGTCGGCACCTGCACGCCCGATGAAGAACGCTGAGCGAGGCGAAAGGAAGCGCATATGTATGGAATGAAATTCCGCCGTCGCGATGCCGTTGCCCGGTCGATGCTTCTTGCGGCCGCAGTTGCTTGCATCGCTCTCGGCTACGTGCCGGTGGCATCGGCGCAGACGAGTGACAGCGATCTGTTAGCGCCGCTGGTCGATCCGGATGCCGACCTGATCGCACCGCTGACCGATCCCGATGCTGACCTGCTCGCGCCGCTGGTCCCGCAGAACGCGTTCGAAGAAGATCTTCTCGCGCCGCTTGTCCCACCCGGCGCGAACTCTGGGGGGAAGGACATGAGCGAGGAAGAGCTGATCGAGAAGGGCGCCGCCACCATCCGCGATCCGAATACCGCGCGGGACGCGCTCGCGCGTTCGCTACAATGGGCCGATCGGGAGATAGCCAAGACGCTGAAGAAGATTCCGAAGGAGGACATGAAAGGCGCTATGGAGGCAATCCGCAAGATGGACGGGATGACCGACATGCGCACGCCGCAGCCGCGCCCTGGAAAGAAGCCGCTGCCGCTCGAGATCGACATGGCGGAGCAGATGGAGTGGCAGCGTAAGCAAGAGGCTAGCAACGGCACGATGGTGCTCGTCGAGAGCCCGATGGAAGTGACCCAGTGCGGCAGCGGGGTGTGTTCGACGAGGCTAAAGATGCACTATGAACTCCAGCCGGTATCCGGAACGGCGCCAAACAACTAGCGCTGCTGCTATGGTGGGGAAGCGGGCAAAGCCCCGCTTCCAGTCTCATCGATCCGGGGTTGGGCATGCCTTGGCTGCTTGGAGCGAATTCAGGTGCTGGAGCCGCATCGCGTCCGGTATTGCCGCATTCGCCTGTTCCTGAAGCGAAACCATCTTTGCGCGCATGTCGCTCGACAGGCTTTGCTGCCGTACCGTGAGCTTTCGGTTGTCCGCCGCAACCGCCGCGCCCGCCGCGGAACCGATCACCCCGGAAACAAACCCGCCGCCTGGGACGAGGTTCGCAACGTCCGACGCCGCTGAAGCAAGGCCCTGTTTGACGGTGGTCTTCTTGTCCGTCTCGCTTACTGCCCGGCTGCCTGCCGCGCCGACCTCCGCAACCTGCGCTGATGCCTCCTCGAGCGCCGCTGCATGATGGCCGAGCTTTTCGAGCAGGACATTTACCTCTGCATCGATTTGGGCGCAGCTCAGCGTTTCATCTGCCGGCGAGCTGGTGCCGGGCGTTCCTGCCCGCGAGACGGGTACAGGGATAGTCTGCGCGGCGGTGGAGGCAGGAAGGGTGCCCAGTGCGCCTGCCGCAATCAGCGTGATCGCGTGCGCCATCGGCTTGGCTATGGATGTCATGTCGGGGCCTTTCTTATCGCAGCGCATCGCTGCCGGGGATCGCGTAGCTTTCCCTTCGGAGGGGTGGGAACGAGCGGGCGTGACTAAGCCGTGAAATGCGTTGGTCCCGGTCTATTGCCCAATTTTCCCGATCCGGGGCGGCTTGCTCGGGCAGTTTTACGGCCGGCTCACGCTGGCCGCGCGCATGCGACACGCTGGATCGCCCAGGGGACGGGCGCATGGATCGGCAGTCACGCGGCGCCGAACTACGAGAGGCCAGGAAACCAACGATGATGATGTCGATGACAAAGAAGGCGGGGTGCCGCAGGCGTTCCGCGGCGGTCACCGCGTTGCTGCTGATGACCACATGGGGCGTCCATGCCCGGGGGCAAGAGGTGCCGGCGGACCCGGATTTCGAAGCGGCGCTGCGCTCAGCCAAGCCGAGTGGAGGTCCCGCCGAAGATGATTTCGAAAAGGGGGTGGCACGCTCGGTACCTGCAGCCTCCGCTGCATCTCGCATTGGAACCAGAGGACCCTCGGGCGATCGAATGAAGATCGCGCCCGCGGGCGCCTTGCCCTCGCATTGGCGCGGCCGGAAGGGTATAGACGCCGCTGCGTGGCGTCAGGCCGAGGATGAGGCCAGGCATGGGCTATTGGACCCGCATGCCTTTGCGGAGATGGTGTTCGGGCGGTTGCCGGTGCCGCCGGGCGCGACCCCGGTGCGGTGCAGGAATTCACTCGGCCGAATCTGGTTCACGCTCGGCAAGGATGTGCCCTCCGCCGAATATGCCCAGCTGCTTGCTCAACACGAGAGGAACGGCGGTACTTTGGTTATAGGCCAGCGCAGCTTCCTGATGGAGCATTCGCGGCTGGCTGAGAAAGCAACAGCACCGATGCGCGCGCAGGTGGGCCGCTATTACGCGTCCATCAACTGGCAGAGACTTCCGGATCGAAATTTTCGCGACGTTTATGTGCCATCCGGCAATCCCGCGCGATCGCTGCGGGTCGGCATTTATCCAGATGCGTACGTCGAACAGCTAATCTGCAATAGTTACGCACCCGGCCTGAAGCTCCCGACCGGTCCGATCATGGAACTATTGTTGCCAGCGCCCCCGAACTGAGCGCCGTCGGATGCCGCAATCTTTGCGCATCATTTTCTCAAATCCGGCGCTTCGAGCCAGGATTCAAGGTGGAAACATGAAGAAATACACTCTCTTGGCCAGCACAATCGCGCTGATTTCATCGGCGGGGTTCGCGATGCAACCCTCAAACATTGCGGGCCAATGGTCGCAGGCAAGTGACGGCACCGAACTGGTACTTGCGCCCAAGTTCAAGCTGCAGCCGAATGTCGGCGTTACCTGGGGCACCAACCTCGGCGGATCGGTCGGCTATGGCTCGATGACGCGCACGACGATCGTCACCGATCCCGTACCGATGCACGTCAACCGCAAGATGCGGCTAAAGATCGAGCCTGACGGCCGGTTCGACTGGGTGATGGTCAAGGCACATCCCGAAACGCCGGGCGGCCAGTGCATCAAGATAACTCGCATCCAACGCGTCGGCCTGGCCACCCGGACGGGAAACCAAATCCGCTTCGCCATCGAAGGCGGCAAGGAGAACTGGGAGAAGACTTGCGGCGGTTCCGGTGAGGCTGCCGTCAGGCCGACGACCGAAACCTATACACTCACATTAAACGCGGCGGAGATGCGACTGACGGGGGGGCCGTCAGCCTGGATTTTCAAACGGGAATAAAAACGTGCGATCCGTGCTGGCATCCGTTATCTTCGGCAGATGCTAGTTGTCGGCGCCATGGCGGTGACCGGGTTCGCGCGAAAGGCATCATGACCAGCGGCGCATGTCAAACCCGCCCCGAAAGGCCGGACACATGCCGCCTCACCAGCGGAATGCAGAGCTTCAAAAACCCATTGCCAACGGAGGGTAGTCCACACACGGTCCAAAAGCTGCCCGACCGATATGCGCCCTCGTAGCCGCCGTTCGGCCTGGCCGCTGCGCGCCCCGAAAGCGGCCATTTGTTAGGTGATCTGGCAACGTCCGGATTTGGATGGTTTTCAGACCGACAGAAACCGGACTTATTCTGGCGATTGTGCGGTGACTGACATGGTCCATAATGAGGAGGCTCCAATGACCGACAACGCTCAAACTCGTCGCGCCGCGATGGCTGGCGCCGCGCTGACCGTGGCGTCGGCCACTTCGCTGGCGGCGCTCGCCGCACCACGTGGTACCGCAGAAGCTGGACTGGAATCCGGAGGGATCCGGGCTATCGGCGTTGAGACGGCGCGGACGAACTATCGGGGCCGCCCCGCCCTGCGCGCCATTGCGTTGGAAAACGTTTCGGGGCTCGACCGACTGGTGTTACTGAACACACCTCCGTTCAGCGACTGCACCATCGAAGGGTGGATCAGCGGCGCCCCAGCCGCCCAGGCGAGCGCCACGGCGCGAGGCTTTGTAGGCATAGCTTTCCGGGTGCGTGACGAGGCCGAATTGGAGGCGATATATCTGCGGCCGACGAACGGCAGGGCCGACGATCAGCTGCGCCGCAACCATTCCGTCCAGTACATCTCGCACCCCGACTGTCCTTGGGAACGGCTACGCGCCGAAGCGCCAGCCAAGTACGAGACCTATGTCGATCTCGAGCCTGGTCGTTGGACGCATGTGCGGATTGTGGTCCACGGCGCCCGGGCACAGCTATATGTCGATGGCGCCCAGCAACCGACTCTGATCGTCAGCGACCTCAAGCACGGCGCCGAGGCCAAGGGCGCCGTGGCGCTATGGGTCGGCCCGGGGACTATCGCCCATTTTAGCGGCGTGCGAATCAGGCCTTAAGACGCCGTGAGGATTGGCGCCTCATCGCAACGGTGACCTGATGTCTGCAACTGGGCTAGCAGAGCGCCCGCGTTAATGTGTAGCCCAAGGCAGCTCTCGATGACGCCGTTGTCATTGGAATCCGCAGCCAGGTGCGAGTACCTATTCGCCGAGACAAGCGAGTCCTGATCATAGAGGTGTAAATGCTGGTCCCAACGGTACTGCTATTGGCTGTCGCGCAAACTGCTGACACTCCTCAAACACCGCCGCGCCCGCCTTCTGAAGCTGTGGTCGCCCGGATCACCCCCGGCGACCTGTTGCAACGCCTCGATGACTTCCGTGCAAGCCTTTCCATTCGAGATCGGCGTGCGCTGGATAGGGAGCTGCCACGTAACGCAGAAGGCGGGATCGCGAAATGCGACACGACGGAGGGGAGCCGCGCATCTTGTGAGAACTCGGCATACATGTCTGCTCTTCGCAGGCTGGGGCTGATGCCAAGGTTTCAGGCAACCTCGCAACCAACCCGCGGGCCTGAATGATCCGGTCGTCTGTCGGGCGCCCCCGCCGAGATTCGGAGACGGGGAAGGGTGCGGGTCGGGCCTGGGTGCGCAACAACCCACACGGCAAGAATGGGCGGCGGCTTCATAGACAATGTTCTTTCGATGCCTACCGATAGGCGGAGACCTCACCGTTGCAGAGGCGCGGGCCAGGGAACGTTACCTCAAAAGCCTGGCGGTCAGGGGCATAATGCAATCCTTTTGAATCGCTGGTCGATCAGTAGGGTGAAATGCTGCAGGGCATGTGCGCCGACCAGCAGCTCGGGATAGCGATCCGAAACCCGCACCTCCACGTCCGAGAGCGAGACCGCTCCGATGCGGAACGGACCCTTGACCATCGCCTTGCCAGTACTGACCACCGTATTGGTCAACTTGCCTTCGACAGCCGACTGGACGGCACCACCGCCAATACGATCGAACAGCGTCCCGGGGAGCACGAAGGATACGTTGGCACCCGTGTCGAGATTGCCTTCCGTCAGGGTGTCGCCGATCCTTACCGGCACGCGGAAAGCCCGCTCGTAATACAGGACGCCGTTAATGGTGTCGGATAGGGCGATGGCGCGGGTGAAGGTCAGTCGGCGGCTGGATAGTCGATCACCAGCAGGCCATCGCCGAAAAACTCGCGCCCGAGGATACCCGAGAACGCCGCTTCGGGAGTGAGCTTGCTGCTATAGTCCCGGGTTGCAACTTCAAGATCGCGCCGAACGAAGCCGCCGAGATCGACGGACCGCAAGCGGACTGTCTTGATCTCCGCCGTCGCCACCCCATCCGACGTGTGACCCGATCCTGTCACGGGTATGCCCAAGGTGGCGACCAAGCCGGCATCGGCACGCCCGATGCCGCTCGCGCCGGTATCGACGGCAAAGACGAACGGCCCTTTATCATCGACCTTCGCGGTGACGTAGATGCAACCGTCCACGACGCGAAACGGCACACTCAGCGCTGCACCGGTTGCGGCCCGTCGCGCCAGTGCACAGGCTTTGGAGTCTTCCGGCTTGATTGCAGAAGCTGGCGTCACGAGACTGGCCGCGACGGCCGCGGCCACAGTCGCCGCCCGGAAAATCGATGGATGAATGTTTTTGCTGGTCTCATGTGTATTAACAGAGCAATACACAGCATTGTTGCATATTCAATACCGGAACGAGGGTGGGCGATGGCAGTGACGAAGCGAAAGCGGGCCTGGCAACGGGCGACGAGCCTAGGCGTGACTTTGGGCGCCATGCCGGCGCTGGTCGCGTGCGCGTCTCCTGCAATGGCGCAGGTGCCAGCGCCGCCATCCGCGACCACCCCGACCGGACAGGCGCTCGATACCGCCCTTGACGCCTATCTCCGCGCCGCGACGCGGAACGAGCAGTTCTCCGGGACGGTACTGCTGGCGCGCGGCGGCAAGCCGGTGTTCGTGCGCAGCTACGGTATGGCGAATTATGAGCTGGGCGTGCCGAATGGCGCGGATACGGTTTATCGCCTCGCATCTGTCACTAAGCAGTTCACCGCACTAGCTGTCATGCAGCTTCAGGAACAGGGAAAGCTCCAGGTCGACGATCCGATTTGCCGCTATCTGACCGATTGCCCGGTCGTGTGGCAACCGATAACGATCCGCCAGTTGCTGAACCACACCTCGGGCATCCCCAACTTTTCCAGCCTGCCCGAGTGGGACGAGATGCTGTCGCGGCGCGACTATAAGCCCATCGGCCTGGTGGCGCTGTTCCGTGATCTGCCGCTCAAGTTCGCGCCGGGCGAGAAATATGACTATTCCAATTCCGGCTACCACCTGCTCGGTCTCATCATCGAGCGCGCCTCGGGGATGGGCTGGGGCGAGTATGTGAAGCAGCGCATTCTCGTGCCGCTCGGCATGACGCATAGCGGCGACGACAATACCCGCGCGCTGATCCCGCATCGCGCGTCGGGCTATTATTCGCTCGGCACCACCTTCATCAACGCGCCAATCATCAGTCGTACGGTTGGCTATGCCGCAGGGGGCCTATATTCGACGGTGGGCGACCTGCTGCTTTGGGATCGCGCGCTGGTGCCCGGCAAACTGGTCGGCCAGGCGTCGCTCGACGCGATGTTCACGCCCGCCAAGAGCAACTACGGCTTCGGGTGGCGGATCGCCGAGCGGTTCGGCCGACGCGAAATGGACCATTCGGGCAGCGACAATGGTTTTTCCACCTACATCATCCGCTTCCCGGTCGATGGCCTCACTGCCATCGTGCTGAGCAACAGCGACCGCGCGTCGGCCGGCAAGGTCGGGAACGCGATGGCCGCGATCGCCTTCGGTCAGCCGGTGACGCTGCCTGTCGCACAGCTCCGTGAGATCCTCTGGGACCGGATCGATCGCGGCGGCGTTGCCGACGCCATTGCCCACTATGGCGAACTCAAGCGATCAGGGGCGAAGCTCGATTTCAGCGACGACGCGCTGGTGGGGCTGGGATACGACCTATATGAGGCGCACCGCTATACGGATGCCAAGGCGATCTTTCGCTTCAACCTGACGGTTTATCCCAAGTCGGCCTACAGCCATGACGGGTTGGCGGACATCGCGGTCGCGGAAGGCGATCCGAAACAGGCGATCATTCTGTTCCGGCAGTCCCTGGCGCTCGATCCGACGAACAACTATGCCAGCGACGCCCTGAAACGGTTGCAAGAGCCGGTTCGCCCATGACCGGTCACCGGCATCGTATCCGCGTCGCCCAAGCGAAGGTATGTGACGATGAATCTGCGAAGACTTGCCGTACCTTGAGCATTTCCGGGCTTGTGTGCGGGCCTGTCCTCGCCGCGTCCACGTCGAAACAGTCCCTATGCCAAGGTCAAGGCAGCGGGCGAGGCCATCGCCGGCTACCGCGCCCGGCGCGCTGCAGGCGCGAAACCTGTCAGTCTGCTCCCGGTCCAAGAGACGACTGGCTGCCTGCTAGCGAAAGCTGCCGGGCAGAAATGCGCTCCAGTTGCGGTCGTACCAGCCTGTGAGGCAGGAACCTGAAAGCGGTCCTTTGTTCAGGCTATCTAATTTCACCTTAGTGGCCTGCGCCAGGGGCGGTCGGTGTTGAAGCGATGCGCGATGTGGAGCAGGATCGGGGTCTTCTGGGCCTCGGTTACGGTCTAGGTGATCGTGCTTCTGTGCAGCCCGGTGGCCGTGGCAACGTCGATCGGCGGGTTGACCGAACAGGTCCGTAGCCGCCGACGCAGGTTGCGGGAGAAACGGCTTTGAACCCCGATACGATGCTGCCGAGCTTTGGAGATCGACCATGACCACGAGCCGTCGAGGGTTTCTGACTGGAACGACCGCGGGGCTCGCGATGACGAGCCTGACTAGCTCGGCGCACGGCCAAGCGGCCAAGGTACCGACCAAGAAGATCGCGACCGAAGAAGCGTTCGCCACCCCAGAGCTCGTCAAGGCCTGGCTGGAGATCGCGCGCACGGATCCCCGGTCGAGCCTTGATATCCCGACCGGAATTCTCTCGATTTTCGATAGTCCGCGCCCCGGCTCCAACCAGGACCGGTTTCGCCGGAGACTGCTCGATCTCGATACCGAGCGCCTGACGGACATGGATGATGCGGGCGTCGATATGCAGATACTCTCGGTCACGATCCCCGGCGTCCAAATCTTTGAGTCCGATGCGGCGAGCGCGCTGGCAATCGCCACCAACGATCACCTCGCCGCGGCGATCGCGCGCCATCCGCGGCGTTTTGCCGGGCTGGCCTGCTTCGCGCCGCAAGACCCGGTGCGGGCCGTCAGGGAAATGGAGCGCGCGGTGAAGGCACTCGGCCTGAACGGCTTCATCATCAATTCCCACACCGGCAATCTCTATCTCGACGATCCGCGCTTCGAACCTGTCCTCGAGGCGGCGCAGGCGCTCGACCGACCAATCTATCTGCACCCGCGCGCGCCATCGAACGGCATGGCGGAGCCGTTCCGCGACTATAGCATGGGCGGGTCAATCTGGGGCTTCGGAGTCGAGGCCGGAACGCACGCCGTCAGGTTGATCCTCAGCGGCGTGTTTGATCGCTATCCGCGCCTGCGGATCGTCCTCGGCCATATGGGCGAAGCGCTGCCGTTCTGGATGTGGCGTCTCGACCATATGGCGGCGCGCCGAGCAAAAGACGGTCGACTTAAACCGCTGGAACTGGCGCCGAGCGAGTATTTTCGCCGCAATTTCGCAGCGACGACCAGCGGTTTCGAATCTCCCGACGTGCTCGACCTAGTGATCAAATCCGCTGGGATCGACAATGTGATGTGGGCGATCGATTTCCCATATGAGAACTCCCGCGATGCGGTCGGATTCATCGAAGGGGCGCGGCTGACGGAATCGGAACGTGCCAGCATCTTTCACCGCAATGCGGAGCGTCTTTTTCATCTGGTAGATTGACGTGCGATCGGCGGATGATGTCCGCTTTCCGGGGCCAGCGCTCAAAAAGCGGATAGGCAGCTAACGGCCCAAATTCCGTCGTTCGCCCCCCCCCGGAGAGGGCAGGCTGAAGGAAGTCACGCCCAGCGATTACAAGGCCACTTTGGCGCTCAGTTCAGAAATCCGCTCCGAACACACCGCCTGGACGATTTGCCCGAGCCGCTCAACGCATTCACCGAGCCACTCCAGCTCATCCGTCGAAATCCGATAGTGCTTGGAGTACCTCGCCTTTACGTAAGCATCCTTGAGCTTCGTGAATTTCGCGCGATCACTCCGAGTTTCCGACGGCCAGACATCAACGAGCCGTCTATCGACCCGCTCCGCATGCATTCGAAGAAACGCAATGTTGTGAGAATGCGGGGTATAGAAATTTACCACAAGAAGGAGGCAGTGGTAAAGCTGCTCGGTCGTTTGATGAAGCATGAACGCTGCCTTCTTGGTCCGCTCCTTCTCCATGTTAAATTTGTAGTCGTCGAAGAATTCGCCCGCGCTTGGGTACCATTCTTCAAAATATTCCTTCGCGAGCTGGGCAGCCTGCTCGGGCGATCTTGGCCTGGGCTGCAGAAGCTCGCTATCATCGGACTGGTACAGCGCAACGCCGTCTCGGGCGATGTCCATGAAGAAGTACCGGCCGTGCGCGAGCCCATCGTTCACTTCCTGCAGGGTGTGAACGATGAAGTTGACCGGCGTCTTGAGCGTCTTCCCGATCAACCCTTCAATGAGCCGGGCCTCCGCGCCCTCCCAATATGCGACGCGGTCCGTGAGGTCCTTCTGGTTCACGATGATCAGCAGATCGAAATCGGATCGATAGCCCTTGGCAGTGTGCGGTTCATCGACCCAATCCCCGCGCGCATATGAGCCGTAGAGGATCACTTTTAGAATGCGACCGAACTTCCGCTCGCCGGTTGGCTCGCCCAACGCCTGCGCGAATTCCTCGAACAGGATTTGCACGACATGGTCGAGCTCGCGCTGTTTGGCAGCCGGAAGATGATCGAGATCGGTACGCATTTCGTTCCGCTTTTGTCAGGGCGGGGAGGGGGATTTGCAAGAGGGAAGTGTCGCAGGAATGGCGGAGAAAGTCGCTGTGCTGCGCCCTTTCCGCTGATAACATCAAGTCGGAGGCCCGCCATGGAAAATGGACAGCAGTCGCGGGAAGATCCGGAAGAGCCGCCGCCTCTTCCTGAGAAGTTAAGCGACTCAATCTGGAAGCCCTGGTACGCGAAGCTCTGGTGGGTCGCGATGCCGATATACTGGCTGCCTGCAAGTGGTCGTACGGGCATCGAGATTGTCGACGCGTTCTACCGCAGCAAGCTTTTCCCATACACGAGCCCGTTCTTCCATCCGCTCACAGCGTTCCTGATCCTGGCCTTCGGCTATCTCTCGCGTCGGTTGGAAAGCGCGCCTTACGAGGCTGGGAGCTGGTCGCCGTCCAAGAAGCCATGGCAACGCCCAGGATATATTGCGCCAACGCATAACGAATATAATCCGCGTTCCGGTCTGCCGTGGATTTATCGTCGCATGCGTCGGCAACGCGACTAGTCCTTCCTGGTTCGAAACTCCGGATCTCCATCTTCCGAGCTACGATTTCGATCCATTGAGAACCGTCCAGTGGATAGAACGGAATTTTGTTCGCCGGAGGTAACGGGCGCCACCCAGTCCCATGTTCCGCGCCCGGAGGCTGAGTTTTCCAGATAGCGATTGCGCAGCCCGTCCGGCGCCATGATCTGGCGTGAGAGCTCGCTCGCGAACGCGGTGCTTGGATCACTTGCCCTTGAAGCGGCCTTCTCGGCAGCCGCGATTGCGGAGCGGACATCGTAATTTGCAATGTCCATCCTAGAAGCGGCGACAGAACTTGTGCTTCCCGTTTCGTTGCTGCTCGCGCCAATGCTACCGCTCGCGTGGCCCCCGGTCGAACGCTGCGGGCCGCGCGATTTGTCTCCACCCTTGCCGGATGCGGCTGCGCCGCGTTCAGACGAGGCGCCTCCGCCGATGTCGAAGCCCCAACTGGTGCCGATCGTCGTCTGCTTCTCGGCGCTACGGCTGAGCGACCGCTCCCAGCCGGTCTGGGACATGATCGCGCCGACGTTTCGCTGCAGGGTGTCGGCGACCTGGGGTTTGAGGCGCCAGTTGCCGTGGCGGTCCATTTCGAAGCCGCCCTTCAGCCAGTTGGCCATGGCGGCCTGGCCTTCCTTGCCGCCGCCGAGGAAGTGCTCGATCGTGTCGGGGCCGGCCTGTTTGCCGGCCTCGAAGCGGGTGCTTGTATCGTTGCGGGCCGATTGCTGGAAACCGGCGGTGCTGGAGACGAGCAGGTCGTTGTCGGCGAAGCTGAAGCGGGCATGGCCGCCCTGGGCGATGGCGCCGAGCTGGCTGTCGTTGATCAGGCCCGCCTGGTGAAGCTGCCTGGCGACCTGTGGGGTCACGTTGAGGGCGAGATCGCCATTCTGGGCCATGGCGAGATCGCGCTTCGACATGGCGATACCATTGGCGCGCAGCAGGCCCTGCATTCTGGAAAGGCGTTCATTCTCGACGATGCGGGTGGTGCGCTCGTTGCGGGCGCGGTCGGCGATGCCGGCGGCGCCGCCCTCGGCCATGTCGACCTGGTTGCCGGCGGTCTGGCTGAGCGTGCGGATGAAGCTGTCGAGCCGCGCGGCCTCGCGCGTCGAGGTGCCGGCGGCGGCGGCGCCTTCGGCGAAGCCGAAATTGTCGGCCTGGCGGCGCTGCTCGCCGATCCGGGCCGCGGCGCGGGTGCCGGACGTGCCCACCTCGCGCTGGGCATCGAGCTTGCCCGAGCGCTCGGCAAAATCATATTGCGCGGCGTCGCGGGTGCGGGCGTAAACGCTGGTGCCTTCGCGGCCGGCCTCCGCGGACGCGCCGTCGGCGGTGCCGAGCGCGGTGGCGGCATTGTAGCTCTCGATCGCCTTGGTGACCTGGGCCTCGTTTCTTCTGGTGGTGCGGGCGAGCTGGGAGATCGCGCTCGAGCGCGCCTCGCCGGACAAGGCATTGATGAAGCCGATGCGGCGGGCCGTCTCCACGGGCTGGAGGCCGAGCATCTGGGCGGCCTGCCGCTGGCCATGGTTGGCGCCGGAGCGCAGTGCCTGTTCGGTAGCGACATTGGCGCGCTCGGTGCTGGCGACCTGGTCGCCGGCAAAGTCCCGGCGGCCCTCCATAGCGCCGGCCTGGACTTGCGCGGAAGTGAGGTCGTTGCGCAGCAGCTGCGCCTGTTCGTAGCTGTTGGCGATGAGTTTGGCGAAGAGCGGGTCGCTTTGTGCTTCCCCGATCACCCCCGACGCCTTGAGCGCGGCATCTTTCGGCGAATAGCCGGCCTTCTCGAAGTGGCGCTGGGCGCCGTGCAGCATCATGTCATAGGCGCGGGTGTCGCCAAAGGCGCGCCACTGGACAAGGTTCTGGCTGAAGGCGGCAAAGGCCTTCTCGCCGCTCTCGCCCGAGCCGAAATAGGTCGTACCGAGGGCGCGGACGGCATCGCGCTCGGCGAACTGGTGGATCGCGCCGGTCGCGGCGCTGGCCTGGACGTCGCGGGCGACCCTCGGGTCGGCGAGGTCGCGGCCGCCCAGCGCCGGTGCGAGGCCGCCGAGCTGCCTGGCACCTTCGATCCCGCCCAGTGCGAATGCGGTGTCGCCCGGTGCGCCCGGGCGCTCGCCGAGGATCCGGCCGGCTTCGCCGAAGCTGCGATTGCTTCCGAAGCTGCTGCGCTCGCCGAAATCGCCGAAGGATGAGGAGGCCGCGGCGCGCGCCCGAGTGCCCAGCGCCGATGCCTGGGCTTCCAGTGCCGAGGCCTGGCCCTCGCTGGTGGCGAGCGGGGCGGCTGCGGCGCTGCCCTGACCCATCAGGTTGAGCGCGCCGCCGGTGAAGGAGGTGAAGACGTTCCCGCTGAAGCGGAAGACGGTGAAGACAAAGGCTCCGGCCAGACCGGCGGCTGCAGTCCGGAAGCTGCCGAACACCGCAAGCGCCTTGCCGGCCGCCGAGGGGGCGAGCAGCCAGGTATTGGCGGCGAGTGCGCCCTGCTGGATCTCGCCCATGGCGGCATGCGCCCGCGCCAGGGTCATCTGGTAGATGCCGGCATCGACCACGCCCCAGAGCGCCACGAAGACGAACAGGCCGAGCGTGAAGCTCGCTACCCGCAGGTTGATCGGGGTCAGGATGAACAACAGGGCGACGGGCACCATGAACAGCATGATCCCGAACACCGTCGCGCGGATCGTCGGCATCCACTCATTGGCGACCGACATGGTCGCGAGGCCGTTCGAGACCACCGCGCGATTGGCCATGGCCCGCGCGGCCGAGGCGGGGCTGTCCTCGAAGAGGACATCGCCGACCGTGCGAGCCATCATGATGTGGGTCATCAATGCATCGAGCGAGAGCGGCGCGCCGACCATGGTCGAGCCGAGCGACCCCAGCTGCTCGCGGCAGCGGGCCAGCTGGGATGCGCTGCGGACGTCGAAGCCGGTTCGCTCGCAGACGCGCCGGGCATAGGCGTCGAACTGGCCGGGCAGGGACAGGCGCCCGGAGAGATAGGTCCAGGCCGCCTCGCAGCTCATCGTCGTGCCGCCCTTGTCGGCGAAGGTGTAGACGGTCGAGAAGGTGGCCGGCCCTGCCATCGCCGCGAAGGAGGAGGGCAGGTCCTGGCTCGATCGGTAGAGCAGGTCGTCATCGACCCGATAGGCCTGCGATACGCGCGCGACCGGATAGCATTGGCGGACATAGTCCTTGATCGTCGCGTCGAGATAATTGTCGGTCATCGAGCCCTGGGGCGACACTGCGTTCAGGAACAGGTCGAAGGCCTGGCCGCCGCTGCCATAGGCGAATTTGGCGTTCGGATCGGCGGTATTGTCGTCGATCGTCTCGACCATCGCCCGCTCGATCATGTTGGTGACGCCTGCCACGAGGACGATGAGGATCGGTACCGCGCCGACCGGCTGATAGGCATTCTTGACCCGGTCATAGACATGGACGGTGCCCGTCTGGGAGATCAGCCCGACAAACAGACCGACCCCGACCAGGATCTGGAAGCCAAACGCGACCAGGCCAATGCCGGAGCCGCGGACGCTGGCGAGCACCGCGCCGATCGCGATCCCGACCGTTGCCATGATCAGCACCAGCGTACCGTAGCGCGGGTCGGCGAAGATCAGCGAGACGGTGCGGAACGCGTCCACGGTCTGCTGGAAGCCATTATAGGTATGATAGCTCGCCTCCACGGCCTGGGCCGGCAGCGGAGCGAGCAGGGCGGGGACGCCGAGCAGCGCGGCGCGGGACGAGCGCATCACGCTACTGGCTGCGCGAGGCCGCGGCGCCGGTCGCATCGCGCGCGTCACGGTCGCGGGCGCGAACCAGGCCGGCATAGGCTGCGGAGAGATTGGCCGAGCCGAGCGCCGCCATATAGGACTGGCGCATCTGTGCGCGCTGGCGCAGCGCCTCGTCGCGCAGGTCGCGAAGCTGTTCGATCCCCTTGCTGAGGATCCGTGTCTGGCAGGCATTGCGGTTCGTGCTGTTGGCAGCCCCTGCCGCGCTCGCGCCGCGTTCCGCATTGCCCAGCGCAAAGTCGATCGTCCGGGTGAGATCGTTGAGCATCTGATAGGCGAGGGTGAGGGCGACCAGCTCGTCGGTGTCGGCGATGACGGAGCCGACCACGCCCTGGCGTACGCCCCATTCGAGCATCCGGTAGATCGGCATGGTGCGGACATTGGCCACGAACTGGCGCTCCTCGGCGCTCAGCGCGTGCCGGCCGCGGATCTTGGTCGCGATCGCTTCCATGCGCTCGCGCGCGAGCACGAGCGCGCCGCGGCCATTGCCGTCCTGGCCGCAATCGGCGGCGGTGGCCGGCAGGTTGAGCTGGCGGCGCTGGACGCGACCGCTGAGGAAGTCCTGGGCACTCTCATTGTCCTGTGCCGCGCACGCTGGGATCGCGGAGAAGAGCGGGACCTTGTCCGCCGGGTCCCAGCGCATATAGACGTCGCCGATCCTGGCTCGCATCACGGCGGCCCAGTCGCCGGCCCCCACCCGCGCGGCGGCATTGGCGAGCAGCGAGCCGGTGCGGAAGATCTCTGTCACCTCCCGCGGGCAATTCTCGAGCGCGTCCTTCAGGTCCTCGGTCGGATTGTTGTTGTTCGCCTCGATCTTCTCGCGGCTCTGCTGGTAGCTCTTGGCGAAGCCCTGCTTGACCGAGCGATAACCCGTCATCTCCTCGATGATCCCCGACATGTTGTCGTCGCCCTTGGCGATCTGGACCATGCGGTTGGCGAGGCGGCAGTCATTGACCTGGATCGAGTTCAGATAATTGGTCGCCGCCTCCATCTTCGAGATGATGTTGCCCATCTTCTCGTCGAGCGTCTCGAGCAGATACTGGAAGGCTACGGCGGGGGCCGCCTGCAGGATGCTCTCGAGCTTCTGGACCAGATAGTCGGGGTCGAGGAACGACATGCCGCCCAGGAACATGTCGATACCGCCGCAGCCGGCCCGGACCTTGGGCAAGGATACCGACATCAGATAGTCGTTGTGAACATCGACCCGGCCCGACATGCCGCCCGCGGTCAAATAGCCGCGGGTCTGGTCCTCGAAGCTGCCGGGATTGGTGTAGGTGACATTGTCGAACCAGCGTTCGGCCCAGCCCTGGGCCTGGACAGGCGACGCCGCGAACAGGATCAGGCCGGAGCCGATCGGGCCGAGCGCGCAGTGGAGTCGTTTGGGGATGGGCATGGCGGGCTCCTGGGAATCTGGATTGGGTGCGCCGGGCCCGCCATCGCTCAGCGCCTGTTCGAGGGAGATGCGGCGACAATGCCGGTGAACTTGGACATGGCCCGGACCGCGACTGCGGGGCGCACGCCGGTCAACATCTTGCCCGCCAGATAGAGATTGCGGGCGAGGTTGGCCGAATGGTCGGTGCCGATCGCAACCGGGATCATCCGCCCCGCATCCGCCCAGGGTCGAACCCAGGCGATCGGGTGGCCGACCCAGGGCAGTCCCAGACGCCCCGAACGCAGCATGGCGTCCTGGCCGGACAGGATGCGGACCTGCCAGCCGTACAGCGCGCGGAGGCGGTTGAGCTGGAGCCAGAGATCGTCGCAGGGAAGACATCCGGGCGCGCTGGTCATCTCGATAACGAACAGCCCGGCCTGGCCCTTGAGCGCATCGGCGAAGTCGGGCGGGAAATCGCGCGTCATTGGCACGCGGCGCAGCCATTGGCGCATCTCGGCGGTGCTGCCGACGGCATGGATTGCGGCCTGGCGCGCGCGATCACGATCGATGGCCTGAGCGCTGACGGGCAGGCCCGCGGTCAGGCCCAACATCGAGAGCAGCGGGAGCACAAAGGGGAGCTTCACGGTCTTGGCTCCAGGGGCGTATCGATCAGGCTGCCGCCAAGCGCGTTCGGATCGGTAGCCGAGACCGGCCCGTTGGCCAGCGCATCGAAAAAGCCATTGTCCTCACCGGGCCCGGTCAGGAATTGCTCGGGGCGAATGTCGCCGCTCAGCAGCCGGACCGCCTGATAGGTTGTCTGGGCGAGGGCAGGATAGGCTTCGATGCCGCTGGCGACGATCATGTGCTGCTGGCTTGAGCGTCGGATCAGCATGGTGGTCGGCGTGATCTCGACGCCGTAGCGTCGCGCCACGTCCGTCCGGCGATCGATGTCGATCAGCGAGACCTGCCAGCCCATCTCCTCCTGGAAGCGCTGGAGGATCGGCCACTGGACCCGGCAATAACCACAGCTTGCGCGTGAGAACATGACCAGGGCGAATTCATTGGCCCTGGCGCGGAGATAGGCACGCCGGGTTGCGTCTTTCTGGGCGGTCAGTTCGGCGCGTGCGTCTCCGACCATAGGGTTGGCGGACTTCGAGTTGAGCTCGGGATGCTGGAGCAGCGCGAGCTGGGTCACGCCTGCGAAGGCGCGGGCCTTGCGCCGGGCGAAGTCCTGCAGGCGCCAGAAGTCGGCGACGGCGTCGACGGTCAGAACCGTCGCGGCATAGTCGCGCTGTTCCTCGATAAGCTTGCGGATCCTGGGGGGCGACCAGCCTGCAAGCTCCGCCATGGGAGGCAGCTTCGGCTTGGCCAGTTGTGGATCCGAGGGTTCCGTGTCGGCTGCAGGAGCAGGGGCTCGGTACCACCAATAGCCCTGGCGCTGGTCGCCGGACCGCGCGGACGCCGGTTGGGCTTCAACGGGAACAGGCACCCAGACCAGCAGCACGGAAAAGCACAGGCGCCGCAGGGGCGAGCATCCTGATGGGGTCTGGCCGGGAGCGGTGAACATGCCGCATGCCTGCTCCGCATGGACGGCGGGGACAAGGATCGGGGTAGTGAGATGCCGTTCGCGACCAAGAGTGCGCCTCGGGGCACTTCAATGCCCCTCGCGCTCACCCCGTCCAGACAGGATGCGAGTTGGCCAGATGCTCTTCGAATGCTGCGATGAAGATCCGCACCTTCGGCGGGACGAAGCGCCGGGTCGGGTAGATTGCCCATACCCCCTGTTCGGGAAAGCGCACATCCGAGAGCACGATCTCGACCAAGCGGCCTGCGGCCAGGTCTTCGGTCACGTTCCATGCCGACAAACGGGCAATACCCATCCCCTCGATGCAGGCGCAGTGCAGTGCTTCGATGCTGTCGGCCGAGAATCTTCCGCTGACACGTTGCTGCACGGTCTGGTCCTCCCGCAGGAAGGTCCAATGCGTCGTCCCGGCAAGCGCGAGGCATTCCTGTTCCGAAAGATCGGCCAGCAGTTCCGGCGTGCTGCGCCTCGCGAGATAGGAAGGTGAGGCGTAGAGGCCGCGTGGATTGGAGGCCAGCTTGCGCGCGATCATGGCGCTATCGCGGGGCTCCGCCAGACGCAGCGCGAGATCGATCCCTTGGGCAGCGATGTCGACGAGACCATCGCTCAAAAGCAGTTCCACGCGGACCTCGGGATTTGCGGTCATGAACCGCGAGATCATCGGGGTGACGATCTTGCGGCCGAAGGGAACCGATGCGGCGACTCGCAATAGCCCGGAAACGCCTGCATTCGCAGGTTTCAGCGCGGCCCGCGCATTTTCCTCCTGCTCGAGCAGCGTCTCGGCATAGGGGAAGAAGGCCTCGCCGTCCGGCGTGAGCGCAAGGGCGCGGGTGGTGCGATGGACAAGCCGGACTCCCAGCTCGCTCTCCAGTGCTGCCAGGCGGCGCGAGGCCGCCATGGGGGTGATGCCGAGCCGGCGACCGGCAGACGCAAGGCTCCCGGCCCGGATCGATTCCACGAATACCGTCAGGTCCGGAAGGTTGATCATATCACTGTATGATACGCCGCCTTATCCCGCGGCGCTACTACTCGCCGAACGCGATGCAATCTAATTGCCTTATCCCGTTCAGGGCCAAAATTGGCCGGGAGAAACCCATGACCGCAATAGTCGACAAACCAGCGGCGGCTGCGCCCGCCATGCTCACCAGGGGCCTTATATTCGCGATGGCGGCGGCAGCCGGCATCGCAGTCGCCAATATCTATTACAACCAGCCGATGCTGGGCGTGATGGAGAAGGAGATCCCCGGATCGCTGACCGGGCTTGTCCCGACCGCGACCCAGCTTGGCTATGCGGCGGGTCTGTTCCTGCTCGTGCCCCTCGGCGATCTGGTCGAGCGTCGGCGCCTGGTGATTGCGCAGTTCGGGTTGCTCGCATTGGCGCTGGCCGCCGCCGCCGTCGCTCCGAACGCCGCCTTCCTGATCATCGCTTCGCTGCTCCTCGGGGTTGCTTCCACCGTCGCACAGCAGATCGTGCCGTTCGCCGCGCACCTGGCCTCGCCGGAGCGCCGGGGCGCGACCGTTGGTACGGTGATGTCGGGCGTCCTGTGCGGCATCCTGCTCAGCCGCACACTCGCGGGCTTCGTTGCAACCCAGGCCGGGTGGCGCGAGATGTTCTGGCTCGGTGTTCCGATGGCCCTTGCCGCCGGTGGATGGATGGCCTTTCGCTTGCCGCACAGCGCGCCTGACAGCACGCTGACCTATCCGCGGCTCCTCCATTCGTTGGGTGGACTCTGGCACGAATTCCCCGAGCTGCGCCTCGCTGCGGTGACCCAGGCCCTGTTGTTCGCTGCCTTCACTGCATTCTGGACGATCCTTGCCTTCCGTCTTCAGGAGCCGCGGTTCGGACTCGGTGCCGACGTGGCCGGCCTGTTCGGCATCGTCGGCGCAGTCGGCATCTTCGCCGCGCCCGTTGCCGGCCGTATCGCCGACCGTAGCGGACCGCATCGGGTAATCGCGCTGGGCGCATTGCTGACTCTCGTTTCCTGGGCTCTTTTCGGCCTGTGGACCTCGATCGCGGGTCTGGTCGTCGGCGTGATCCTGCTCGACTTTGCGGTGCAGAGCGCGCTCGTCTCCAACCAGCACATTGTCTATGCGCTGCGCCCCGAAGCCCGCGCCCGGCTCAACACCATCTTCATGGGCTCGATGTTCCTCGGCGGTGCCGCTGGTTCCGCTGCAGCTACCGCTGCCTGGGGCGCAGGCGGATGGAACGCCGTCACCGTGCTGGGGGGTGCCCTGGCGGCCATCGCTACCGCACTGCAGCTCCGCAGCCTGACCAAGGGACACTGAGAAATGCGCATCGCAATCGCGGGCGGATCGATGGCCGGCTTGTTTGCAGCAGCGCTGCTGCGCCAGGCCGGTCATGAGGTCCAGATCTTCGAACGCTCTGTCCGTGGCCTGGAAGGCCGCGGTGCCGGGCTGGTCGTCCAGCAGGAGGTGCTCACCCTCCTGCATCGGCTCCGCGTTCCCGAGGTAGCGGCTGTGGGCGTCGTCGCCCGGGACCGTATCACCCTCGGCCGCGACGGAAACATCATCGACCTCGACCCGCGATCGCAGATGCAGATGTCCTGGGATCACCTCTATGTGGCGGTCCGCATGCTGCTCGACGACGGAATCTATCAGGGCGGTCGTCCGGTTATCGGCGCCGTCCAGACCGATCGCGCTGCCTGGCTCGAACTGGACGTTGGAACCCTTATCGAGGCGGACCTGGTGGTGGGGGCCGACGGGATCGGTTCGGCGGTTCGAGCTGCGGTGCTCGCCGGCGCAGTGGCGCCCGGTCAGGCCGGCCCCAGCTATGCCGGCTATGTTGCCTGGCGGTCGCTCCTGCCTGAAGACAAGCTTCCGGCGGTGGCCGACGACATGCTGACGGACCGGTTCGCTTTCTATCATATGCCTGGTGGACAGACACTCGGCTACACCGTGGCTGGTCCCAATGGCGAGCTGGAGGCGGGAAAGCGCCGCTACAACTGCGTATGGTACCGCCGCACGCCCGATCTCGCAGGAGCTCTGACGGACCGGAGCGGGCGCGTGCATGCTTTCTCACTGCCGCCGGGAGGTGTTCGGGCCCAGGCACAGGAGCAACTGGTTGCAGATGCCAAGGCGCTGCTGCCGGCGCCCTTTGCAGCGGTGTTCGCGGAGGAGCCGCAGCCGTTCGTGCAGGCAATCTTCGACATGGAGACACCGGTTATAGCCAATCGCCGGCTTGCGCTGATCGGGGATTCCGCCTTCGTTGCGCGGCCGCACACCGCGATGGGCGTTGCTAAGGCCGCCGGCGATGCATTCGCTCTCCTTCGGGCAGTGGAGCGTGGCTGGACCGAGGAGGCACGCGCGACCTTCGATCGGGAAAGGCGCATTACCGGCCGCGCGATCGTGAGCCTGGGGCGGCGTCTGGGTGCTTCGCTGTAAGTGCACACGCCGCCGCTTGATCGGCAGCTCATCTTGAAATTGATCGATCCGCCCCGGCCATGCGCAAAGCCCGTGCTTCACGAGGATCACAGGAGCCTGGTCATACGATGGAGCCGCTCAAGGGACAGAATGCCAAGATACCGGCTGTCGAACCCGCGTGGGTGGCGGGAGCCGACATAGGCAAAGCCTTTCGGTATCACGCCTCGCCACGTCGAATGGGGCAGGGGCTTTCCGTCTGAACTCTGCGAAAGGGTTCGGCCGAGAAAAATGCCGTTGCAGAAGAACAGGCCGACCCGCGGCCCGGGGTTTGCGCTTGCAGGTTCTACAAGGCTGAGGCGGTCGCCCGCGACGCACATCACATATTTGGTGACGCTCACAGGCTTCGGGCCCGCGACCGGGTGGTCGAGGATAAACTGGACCAGGTCGCCCTTTTGAATCGGCCCGGCCGCGGGCGTGACGATCCAGGCGTCGATCGAGGGGCTCATCACCAGCGTCACCTTTGGCAACAGCCAGCTGGCCACCATGCAGAGCGGGATAACTCCCAGAAGGACAATGCCCAGGCGGTGGGGGCGTGCCGGCATGCCCTCCACCTGGCCGCCGATCTCGACGGCGGCACGGGCGGGCAGGCAGGCCAGCCACGCAAGGGCAGGGCGCAGGAGCCTAGCGAGTGCGCAGCAGAGCCTGAGCATCTTTCACCTCCTCGGCACCACCCAGGCGGCGATATTCGTCGAGCAGGCCTGAGAGCGCCGCGTCGCCATAGACGATATGACGGGCGCGCGGACTGCTCTCGTCGCGTTCGCAATAGGCCTGGGTTGGGTCCCCGGGGATCATCGCGAGCGCCGGCACGCGGGTGATGCCATGCTGCCGGAAGAGCAGCGGGTCGACGATCAGCTGCACGTCCCGCATCGCGCAAGCGGACCCCTCGCAACCGGGATCCAGGCGCAGGATCCGGGACGTCAGCGCGGCCATGGGAGCGGCGCGCTTGAGGCCACCCGGGAAGCCGCGAAAGGCGAGCACGCCGCGCACCTTTTGCAGCTGCTCCGCATAGGCCCGCAGCACCGGCAACGGCATGGACGAGGATACGAACAGCACCGGCACCCATCCGGCGGCCGTGGTGGCGGCGTTTGACTTCATGTCGGCGATCGCACGCGCCTCGTCCGGCTCCAGGCCGAGCTCCCGGCGCAGCCGGGCAGCCATCGCCTGACGCTGCGCCGCGAACTGGGCTTCGCCGGCCGCAATGGCCTTCTCGGCCCGCATGCGCATGCCAGGCGTGTCTGCCTGGGCTTTGATCTGCTCCGCCATGCGTTGGCGCTGCGCGTCGGCAAATGGTCGGGGCCGGATTTCCTTGGGGCTGGCCTGGCGGTCCGCTCTCTGTCCGGCGATGGCGCGCTCGACGCGCTGGCTCGCTTCGGTCCCGGTGCTCTCGATTTTCTGGCGGGCGCTGTCCTGGGCGAGCGCGGTGCCCGCGGCCAGCATCAGGACCATGGCTAGGGCCGGCCCCCTAGGGCAGGACATTCTTGAGATAGGCATCTACCCGGTCCTTCATATCGATCTGGATTTCGGCGGGCGCTCGATTTTCGATGTCGGCATAATATTCCGACAGGTCGACCCGGCTGAAGTCGATCGCCTGGAATTCTTCGGCGGTGAAGCCACGACAGGCTGGCTTTTGCGGGGTGCCCCAGCCGGTGGCGTTGAACGATTTGAGCTGGGGCCGACCCTGTTCCTGCAGGATGCGGCCGAGCTTGGTGTTGAAGCAGCAATGGCCCTTGGCCTTTTGCAGGCAGACGCCGAGAAAGCTTGAGCTGCAATAGCTCCCGACTTCGTGGCACATGCCGGAGCTGCGGAGCATGGCCGTCTCCATGTCCTGGCCGTCGCATCCGTTCAGCAGGAACTCGACCATCAGATTGATGGCCAGGCTGACCGCAAGCGAGGTCGGGTCGAAGCCGACAATTAGGGCATTGGCGCCGGCACTTGCTGCCTGGCCCGCGGTCGCACCCGCCTGGAAGGCAGTGAAGGCAGCCTGCATGCCGTTGAACACGCCCTTGGCGATGGCGATCTTGGTGCTGAGGGAGGTCATCGACGAGCCCATGCCGTCCTTGATGATCTTGCCCTTGTCCTGGCAGCAGCTGGCGAAGGTCACGCTCAGGCCGGGCGGGCGGCAGCGCATGGCCCGGCCGCCGAATATCTCGATCCGGCCCAGACAATTGCCGTCGCCGTCGACGGAGCCATTGGCTGCCGGGCCAGGATCGTCGAGCGGCGGCACTTCGGTGACGGGTGTCGTCGCGGTGCTCGCGCACAGGTTGGGCGAGCAGCTGGGCGTCCCGCCGCCTGCAGGTTGCAGGCATGGGTGGTCGCTGCCGAGAGGGCAACGATAGGTGCCGGCATCAAGCGCGCAGGCGGCCCGCTGGAGCGGGCATTGCCAGGCACCGCCTGCCATGGCGCTGCAGGCGGCGATCTCGCCGGGATCGGCAGCGTCGCCATTGCCATTGAGGTCCGCGGCGCAGATCTGGCTGCCTGGTTGCGGCTCTGCCGGCGTGCCCGGGCCGCCGGGCACCTCAGGTTCTCCGGGTTCCGTGCCGGGATCTGGCTCGACGGGCAGGACGAGACCATCGGAATGGAGGGGTTGCCTTGCCGTTATGGGCGATGTGCCAGCCTGCGGTTCGGTTTGCGCGAGCGCGTTTCCTGCCGCCAGGCATGCCCCGAGCAGGATCAGCATGGCGAGCGCCAACGAGCGCGGGATGAGCAGCCAGGCGTTCATCGCGTCGCCGCCGTGCAGACTAGGTCGGCGCCGGCGAGCCGGACCGTTTGCATCATCACTACCGCTTCGGGAAAATCGTCCAGGCAACCACAGGCACTGACCAGTTCCTCACCCTGTCCGACGGGGCAGACATTGTCCGCCGAGCAGCCATGATAGAAAGTGTCGAAGGACGCGGGCTGGTTCTGTTGGGCGGCGATCACGCCCTGTGGCGCGACCGCTCTCTCGGCGCGCGGCGCCCGTGTCTTGCAGACAGGCTCGCAGGCCGCGACCGATCCGCGACCGGGAAGCCGGAATGCCCGGCGGGTCTCGGCCTGGCTGCCATCCGGCAGGCGCGGCCGATCGACCAGCAAGGTCTCGGTCGAGTGGTCGAGGATATAGGCGCCGCGGCTGAGGTCGGGCGGCGTCATGCTGTCATTGTCGATTCTGCAGCGATAGCTGCGCTCCTTGAGAAAGAAGTCCCGGGTCAGCTGGACCGGGCAGACCCCGCTTCCCAGGATACGGGTCTGGGGGAGCGGTCGCAGCCCCGTCTGCACGCCGTTCAGGAAGGTCTGGACCCCATCGACTCTCTCATTCTCGAGCGTGCATTTGGCGTCACTGGCGCTGGGCTGGCACAAATCCACAAGCTGCTCGCTCGATGTGCAGCGCGTGTCGAGCTCGGCATGAATCTGGGCAAAGGCCTCGCCTTCGTTGCCGACCGCCACGCGTAGCCAGATCTCATGGTCGCCGGGTGTGAGATAGGGCTTGAGGTCGAGATTGGGGTAATTGTGCCAGGTACCGTCGCGTTCACATTTCGATGCGGGCAGGCCCGAGGAAGTCCAGCCACCCGGATCGGCAAGGACCAGCTTGCCATCGATCCGGACCTGGGCCCAGTCGTCGAAATAGAGATGGGTCAGCCGGGCGCTGCTGATCCGGTCGTGCTCGCCGACCCGCAGGACAAGCCGATAGTCGAATGCGCGGCAATTGCCGCCTTTAAGCGAGTCATTGCCGGGGGAGCCCATCAGCCAGTCTACCGAGTTGGTGCCGCGAATTTCCGAATAGCCGCCGGTGACTCGCATCAGGATATCGTCCGGTTCGACGTTCCTGGTCGCGACCCGCCGCTCGATCGTGCAGCGCCTGGTGGCCTGCCCGGAGCCGAGCCCGGTGGCCGAGCCGGCGAGCGCCTGGAAAACCCGGTTCCCCGTCGAGGCGCTGAACGCATCGCCGGCAAGGGCAGTGGGCGCGGCGCGGTAGCCGGTCTCGGCGAGTGGCGTGTCGCTCGCGCAGGCGGTCGTCTGGGCACCGACATAGCGGATGAGCGGTCCGTCGACCTTGGCCTCGGCGACGCCGATGCGGGGATCCGCAGTGGTCAGCGCGCCGACAATCCCGCCGCCCAGGTCCTTCAGCACCGAGGCCATGTTGCTCCAGGCGAGGTTCGTGCCGCAGCTGTTGTTTATGCAATAGCACCCGGCGAGTTCCCGCATGGTGACCGCAGTCATCGTCAGGTTGCGGGCGGGATCCGCGTCCCAGCGCAGATACCGGCACTGGTTCCAGCTGCCGGGCTCGCAGGAGACGATTCCATTGGCGCAGATGCCCGAGGCCGAGACCGGCAGGGTCGCGCGGCTGTCGATCCTGCCGTCGAGATCGGTATCTCGCGCCAGCTCGATCCGGGAGAGGTCGCCGGTTGCGCCGGGCTGGACCAGTATCTCCAGCAGGGTCGCCGATTTCCGGCAGGCAAGGGCGGGCGTGAAGGCGGTGCGATTATCCACCGTGCTGATCGCTTCGCCGGAAAGGCCCGGCGTCACATAGTTGCGGCGCAGCGCCTCGCTGTCTCCGGTCTTGGCCCGGGCAGCGCCGGCAGCGGCCCGGGCCCGCGCTTCCATATCCTGTGCGGAGGAAGGCGGAGAGAGGATTAACAGGGTGGCCAGCGCGGTCGTCGTCACGAACCAGGGAGGAAAGAACCTGACTCGCGGGGGGCTGACGGCCGCGCTGGCCGGGGATGGAGCGGCGCCGCAGGGGGGCACCGGCGCCGCTCCTGCCACATGCGCATGCCGGCGGCCGTCCAGGCCTTGGCGGGCAGACCGTACGAAGCCGGACCTGCGCATGGGACATTCGAAGGGAAGGGAAGGAAAGCTGCTCATGGGACCGCGATCCCCGCGCAGCAGATCGTCTTTTCGAAGAGCATGAACTGGGCATTGTCCTGGCCCGGCGCATGTTTGCCGCTTGTCCAGAGCGAACCAGGCCGGCCGATATTGACGCATTTGCCGGCCTTCACCGGCTCCATCAGCTGGAGCTTGTAGCGCGACTTGGTCCAGATCGGGCTGGGCTGGAACGCACAGCCATCCGCGGAGCTGATCGTCAGCGCGCCGAGCCTGCCCATCATGAAGGTGCCGCGTGCGGCGAGCCCCGCCCAGGCCTCGACGGAATCGCTGAAGTGGATGTCGCCGGCGACCGGATAGGTCGCGCCCCAGCTACCCATGCACCAGAAGAGCGGGTCGATGACCTGGCCGGTCGCGGCCGCGGCGCTGTCGCTCATACAGGCGAGACCGGCGGCGGGGTTGCCGAACAATATGGCCTCGGGCTGGATGATCGCGCCGAGCGTCGCGGACTGCCAGGTCGGCAGCACCTCGGTGATCAGCGCGACGTCGAAACCATCATCCTCGAGACAGGGCAGGTCGGTGAACAGGTCGAGCATCGCCCAGACTGGCGAGATGTAATAGTGCATCTGCGCGAACATCTTGGCGGTATTGGTGCCGTCCGAGATCGAGCTCTGGCTGCCCTGCAGCTTGCCGCCGGTCTTCATCAGGTCCGCGCCGAGCGCCATCATGCAGCCGGGCTCGGTCACGACATCGACCATTCGGTTGGGCGACCAGAAGGAGACCTTGACCCCGAACCAGAAGGCGGCGCCCTTCCGGCAGGCGCAAAGCGGCTTGGACGCCGACTGCGCGTCGAGCGCCTTGTCGAGCTTGTCGTAGGTGCCGATCCGGACGCCGCCGATCGTGATCGGGAAGATGCACGTCCATCGAACCTTTGTGATCGGATTGAACATGCTCGACTTGCATTCGGACGCCTGCGCGGAGCTTGGTGCGAACAAAGCGATCGTCAGCAGCAGCGCCGCAAAAAGCGGCAGCCCGGAGAACAGCCCGCGCATCATCGACCTCCCGTGGCGGGCATTGGCATGGGGCCAGGGGCGGAGAGGCCCGAACGGGGATCGCGGCTCTTGGGTCCGAACTCGCGCAGGACCAGCTTCTGGCCGGACTGGGCGACGATCACCGGTGCCACATCGAGACCCAAGCGCGCCTTCAGCCGCTCCTCCAGGATATAGATCGCGCGTCCGCTGCGCTCGGACAGGCTGATCGCGTCGCCTGCCGTGACGAGAATGAAGTCGCTGGGGCGCGCGACTTTCAGTGCCCAGGTCAGGTCCCGCGGATCGACCACCACCAACTGCTGGGGCATCGATACATAGCGAAGCGGATTGAAGCTGTAGCCCTTGGGATAGAGGACCCGCCCGTCCGGCAGCTTGAGATCAAAGTCGAGGGTAAAGAAGGGGACAACGGTGCGGATCCGATCGGCGGCGGCGTTGCGGAGCGACGCCGGCTTCAGGGCGGACCAGCGGGACCGCGGGCCGAATTTCGCACTAAGGTCCCGGGGCAGGGTCGCGACCCTGGCTTCGATCTCGGTAAGCGCATCCGGCTCGGCGATTGCATAGGTGCGCCCGATCGTGGCGCTCGTCTGCGGTGGGAATGCCGCTGCCGCGCCGCGGGCGCCGCTGGCCTCGAGGATCGTGGCGACCAGGGCGGCGGTACCTGCCCACAGGGCGGTCACGAACCCGGCGCGGAGGAGGTGCTGGCGGCAGGACGCCACGGGCAGGGTCTGCTTCTCGCCGTCAGCGGGCACGGCGCCCTCCCAGATCTTGAGGGCTCGGCAGGCCGCACAGCGCGCCGACAAAGGCCATGCCCGAGACCAGCAGCACCAGCCAGACCATGGCGCGCAGCTGGCCGGCCAGCTCCGGTTCGAGCAAAGCCGTGAAGGTCGCTCCGAACAGCAGGATATAGCCGCCCACCGCGAGGCGCGGCGCGGACGCTGAAGGCTCAGCCGAAAGCAGCCCGTTCATTCCCGGCCATCGCTTCAGGCGGGCAAGCAGCCTGGTGCCTGCCGAGGAGAGCCAGAGCAGCAGTATGCCGGACACGAAGCAGCTCAGGCCGACCAGCAGCGTCGCCTGCAGGACCAGGGCGCCCGGTTGCCGGAGCAGCAGCCCGGAGACGCCGACGAGCGTCGCGAACAGCACGGACTCGATCACCAGGAGCCGGAAGCGCCACCGGCCAGCTTCGGCCGCGCAGCGCTCGGCGACGCGTGTTTCGATCAGCCGATCGAGCTCGTCCGCATTGTCGAAGCACAGCGGCAGCTGGTTCGGATGGGGCGGGACGGGCCGGCTCATGCCAGGGCTCCCGGTCGTGCGACAGCGGCGTCACCGAGAATGGTCGCGGGATCGACGCCTGCAAGCCGGCAGACCGCGTCGAGCGGGGAGAGGCCCTGGCGGATGAGCCCCTCAAAGGCAGCCACCTCGTCCGGCGCCGAGGTGTTGATCCAGTAGGAAAAGGGATCGACCGCGAGCCGCGCGATACCGAGCCCGAGCGGGGAGTCGATGAAGACCTCGCTGTAATTGGGCTTGGAGTTGCGGACCGACTTGAGCAGGTCGAGCACGAAGCCGGAATAATCGAGGATCTTGTTCTCGACCGCCTTCTCATAAGTGGATCCCTGAAGGAGAAAGCGGGTCGCGGCATTCTCCAGAATGACTTGGCCGGTGCCGCCGAACAGCTGCAGGTCATTCATCGACTGGAGGACGATCCCGAAGGAGCCGCGATATTTGCGGGCGCGGCGATAGCCCTGGCCAAAGGCCTCTGCGAGGCGGGACAGGTCCTGGCCATCGGTCCGGGTCATGAACTGCGCCGCCTCGTCGCACAGCACGAAGCGCGGTCGGTCGCGGGCGGAGAGGTAGAGCTCCTGGGTGACTGCGTTCACCACCACCATCACGATGACGTTGAACAGGTCAGGCAGGGATTTCAGCCGCTCAAGCTCGAGCACGACGAATTCGTCATTGCGAATGTCGAGCGTCGAGGGGCCGTTGAAATAATGGCCATAGGCGCCGCGCGAGCCGAAGTCGCGCAGGTTGAAGGCGAGCTCCCGCGCGGTCGGCACGAGATGCTCGACGCGGTCGAGATCGCTGTCGGCCTGGGCCGGGTAGGTGCCCAGCCAGTGGCGGACCGCATCGATGCCATAGTCCGACCGTCCCGTGTCGATCGCCCATTGCACCGCCGACTTGAGCAGGTTCCATTCCGAGGTGGTGACGCCCTTGCGGGTCGCGGCATTGGCCATCTCGGCGACGATCGCCACCGCCATGGTGATGGCCGACTGCTTGTCGTCGCCGTCCAGGGCCAGGCCCATGTCGAACGGGTTGAGGACCAGCCGCTCCTCGCCGATGTCGATATAGCGGCCTGAGCAGAGCGTGCAGAGCTTGCGGTAGCTGCCGCCGATATCGATGATCCGGATCAGCGCCGAACAGGCATAATATTGCTGGCACAGATTGTTGAGCAGGAAGCTCTTGCCGGCGCCGCTCTCGGCCGAGACGATGAAGTTGTAGTTGTTGATCCGCGGGTCGAACAGGTCGAGCGTCACCAGCTGGCCCTTGCGCCCGGTGTAGAGCAGCGCCGGCCTGCCGCCGCCGCGAAAGTCGGTCTGGACCGGTGCCATCAGCACAGCGGCGCTCGCCGGCATGCGGAAGTCGCGTTCGAGCATGCGAAGCGTCGTGCGGTCCGGATACAGGCCGAAGGGCAGGCTCATCACGAGCAGGGTCGGATTGAGATAGCTCTCCTCCTGCATCGAGAAGGGAAGCGGCTCGCCTTCCCACAGCCGCTTGGCACGTGCCGCCAACTCGCGGGCATGGTGCCGGTCGCGGCCGAATACCCAGACGATCGGGATGACGCGGACGAACTTGGAATTGCCGGCCTTGTCGAGGATCCATCCGATCTCCTCGATCTGCTTGCCGACCTCGACTGCGAACGAGCCCGCGGCCTTCTGCGCCGACAGGATCTGCGCGCGCTTGTGGATCTCGAACTGCGAATGATCGAACAGGATGTTGAGAGTGTAGAGGAAGGGGCCGCCGATCTGGTCGCTGTCCTCGGCGGCGCCGCGCATCCCGCCGAGCAGGCGATTGGCACGCTCGGCGGTGATCCGCCGCGCCGGCGCCTTGGGGGTCAGGCATCGCGCGACCTGGTTGCCCAGGAACACCTCCGCGCCCTCGAAGCATAGGTCGGGACCGGCATCGATGATCTGCTTGGCGATCGGCGGCGCGCCGGCGATGCTGCCATCGGCGAAGGCCCCTGGAGCGGGGCCGGATACGCCATTGAAGACCCGGCGGTAGAAGGACACCAGCTCTTCCGGGGCAAGCCGGCGGATGCCGAGCTTGGCGAGCTGCTCTTCGACCTGCCGGCGCAGATCCTCGCCGAGCGGTCGCCGGGTCTTGACGGACAGGAGCGTGCGGAAATTGCGCACGGGAATGTCGTGCAGCGCCGCCAGCCCGTGCCGGCCCGCGCCCAGATATTCGCGCGTGCGCCGGGCCGAGGCCTGGATCAGCGGATCGTCGCGCGTCTTCAGGTCAAGAAAGACGTCGAGCGCGTCGTCTATCAGCGGGTCGGCGAAGCAGTGGATCTGGAGGACGCTGCCGTCCGGGAACTGGATGTTGAACAGGCCCTGGATCGCGGCCTGGACATGCGCGAACATATAGGCGCTCGGCACGATCTCCCAGGCATGTCCCCAGCAATCGTCGAGGCAGAGAAAGGCCTCGGTCTCAGGCTCCCAGGCTATCAGCGGCAGGAAGTCGGAGAAGCTGTCGCGGCGCACGCTGCTGCGGAGCCGGGCAAGCGTCGGGGAGGAGGCTGGGCGGCTCATTTGCGCGGCTCCCGCTCGCTCGCGGGTTCGCCCGCGCCGGCATCCTTCACCTGCCCTAGGATCGGTGCCCTGGCCGCCGGAGAAGGCGGCGTTCCCAGTTCGCTACCGATCACCCAGACCGGCCTGTCCACGATCGAATAGACGTAGCGCGGCATGTAGAGCCGGTCCGGGCGCTGGCGATCCGCATAGGGCAGGATCAGCGTGCGCACCGTGCGGGCAGGCTTGAGCATCGGCGTCTCGGGCGCTTCGATCAGGCCCCTGAGCTCGCGATAAACACTGTCCCGGTAGCCGAGATAGCCGGTGACCGGCTGCCCGGCGTCGCGCCTTGTGCCGGACGTGGCATCGGCCTGGTTCAGCAAAGCCTTGTCGCGTGTTACCCTGGGGTCCGAGCGGGAAGCCGCTCCGGCGACGGCATCGGCATAGGCCTGTTCGGGATGAATGCACTGGCCATGATCGCTGTTCTTGCAGCTGAATTTCTCGGAATAGGGCGACATGGCGGCGCCGAGCGTCGCACAGCCCGACAGGCCGAGCGCCAGGGCAGGGAGGGCGGAGACAAGCAACAGGCGCGCGGCAGCGCTCCTTGGGGACGGGCGCATCGAACGGGCTCCTCGGTCAAAGGCGGCTGGGCGCATCAGAACTTCCCTCCGATGCTCGGCTTGATCTCGAGGGCGACGCCCTCCTGGATGACAACCACCACATCCTTGGCGGCGCCGACCTCCACCACCGGGCCGGCCTGGCGGGCGAGATCGAGATAGAATTCGGTCAGCTTGTCGGAGGACTTGGCGAAGCCGCCCGCGATCCCAGCCTTGGCGGCGTCCGCTGGATCGAGCGAGCGCACCGACCCCAGTGCCGAGGTCGACACATCGCCGATACTGCCCTGTACGGTCTGGGCGATCCCGGAGATGGTGCCGGCGATGAAGGTTCGAGCGAGCGTGGCGCCGAAGCGCGTGACGACCTTGCCCGACAGGCCCTTCTTTCCGTCGGTGTCGACGAAGAAGCCCTTGATGGGCTGGTCGACGACGGCATGTTCGTCAAAGTCCACGCAGGAGATGGAGACGAGCTGGACCTCGACGCGCTCCTTGGCGAGGCTGCCGGTCGCGTTGCCGATGACGAAGCAGCCGGCAAGGTTGGCCTTGACGTCATTGGGCAGCACGGCGGGGGCCTGGACACGCGCGATGATAGGTTCGGGATTGCTCGTCGCATCCTTGCTCGCGAGTGCGTCGATCCCGGTCAGCAGCCGCGCCTTCATGAAACCAGGCGGCAAATAGATCGTGCGGAGCTTTTTTTTTGACTCCGGGCCGTTCCCGGCGGGCGCGGCGACGGCAGTCGTGGCAGCGCCGATGGCGCCGACCTGCCGCTCGACCGGTGGCGCGGGCGGGGCGGGTGGTGCTTCGGGAGCGGGCGGCGGCGGCAGGCCGGCACCGGTGGTCGCCCCTGCCGGAGCTGGTGGAAAGGCCGGGATGTCGCCGGGCAGCGCCGGGGGCAGTCCGGTATCGGCGGCCGTCTTCTCGCCGGCGCCGGCGCCCGGCGTAACCTTTCCCTCCTCGATTGCGGTGACGCGTTCGCCAAGCAGCGCCTGGCCGTCGATGATCTTCTTGAGATCGCCGCGCAGCTTGAGCTCGAGGCTGTCGCCGCGAAGACCGGCGCCCATGTCGAGCTTGCTCGCCACGGGAGGCGGCGCAGCCGGTTTGGTGCCCGAGCTCGCCGTATAGAGCGCAATGCCGGCGCCACCCACAAGGGCCACGATGCCGAGCTGCTTGGCGCGCAGCTGTTGGCTCGAACTGAGACGTTCCCATTGCGCCTTGAGGTCCAGCAGGGCCGGCCCTTCGGGATGGGCGCCGCGCGCCTGGTGCCCAGGCGCTCCGGTGGCCGGCCCGGCGTCCTTGTCTTCGCCGCCGCTCATTGCGCCGCACTCCGGCGGACGATGATGAGCCGCGCGGCGGTGCCGGGCGTCAGGTTGAGCGTGTCGAGCGTGACCGCGAAAATGTCGGCGCCGAGCAGCGGCGTCAGGAATATGCGCTCGTCGAGCGCGCGCGGCGTCGGGGAGCGAAGCAGATACTCACTGGCGGAGAGGCCAGAACCTTCGATCGCCAGGCGGCGCCGCTCGCGGATCTCGAGGCCCGGCAGATCGGCAAGGACGACCGGTGCACGCGAAGGCGCCACCTCGCTGAACGAGCCCGGAACCCGGTCCTGCAGCATGGCCAGGGCGACGCTGACGGCGCGTTCTTCCTCGACCAGAGGGCCGAGCAGTGCGTCGTTGGCACGCGCCTTCTGCGCAGCGCCCGGCACCAGGGCCACGGTCTGCGCCGGGATGTCGTCCGGCTCCGCATAGAGGGGATAGATCGCGCCGTTGCACGAGACGAAGAATTCGGCGGGGGTCGTGACATAGGTTCGGCTCCTAGCGCCGCCATCCTCGGTTTCCTTGACCAGGAACTTGACCCAGGCGTCGGAGCCGCCGCGCTCCACGGCGAGGCCCTTCTCTGCCGAGAACTTCACATCCTCGATTTCCCCGCCCACACAAACCAGGTGGTTCACGTCGCGGTTCGAGAGGCGAATCCTGCTCGTCTGCTCGGGGAGCGCCGATACGGATTGGGCGATTGCCGGGCTGGCCGCGCACAAGGCGAGGACGACCCAGGCAAGCCTTGAGCGGCTACCGGGGATCGGCATTGAAATTCTCCTCCTGAAGGGAAGTCAGCCAGAAACGGCCATTGTCGATCGCGTATTGGATGCGCAGCGAACCGCTGAACTTGCGGATGACGCCACCGATGACCCGAACCTTCTCTACCGGCACCCTGATTTCGCTGGCGGTGTAGGTGACCGGCTGATCCGTGCGGATATAGCTCGCGATCGCGAGGGTCGGATTCTGTGCCAGCTCATCGAGCAATGCATTGAAGCTGTCGCGCAGCGCATTGTACGCGGTCGGATGCGCGAGGCTCAGCAGTTCGCGGAATTGCTGGTCGGCCGAATAGGCCGAATAGGTTCCCGCCAGGCTCACGATGTTGCGCGTGATCGACCGCAGATATGCAGCGGAGGGCCGGTCGCCGGTGACATAGAGGTCGCCGCTGGCGCCGAACGGGACGATCACCGTGCGCTGGTTGAGGTTAGAGGTGTAGAGCAGGGTCCCAAGCACCGCGCTCATCCCGAACATGCCGAGGATCGCGAACTTGAGCAGCCTGTTCTCCTCGAACAGATTGGCCGAGCCGAGCAGGTACCGGTGGAGGTGCCAGCTGGGCCGAGTGTCGCCGATCATGTCGGCCTGCGCCTTGCGCCGGAACGGGTGCGCCATCCGATCTACTCGAAGAAGCGGGTCTGGGTCGGACCCGGATAATGGCGGAACCGCAGCAGACCCCAGCGCCAGGCCGCGTGCGGGATGAAGCCGCGCGGCTTGGTGCGCTTCCAGGGAATGAAGAGGAGAAGGGTGCCGACCAGGCACCACCCGACCAGCCCGCCGACGATCACGGCGACGAAGATGATCGACATCACGACGATGAATTCCTGGCTGTCGAACCAGAGGATCTGGACCGGCCTGTGCAGAAATTGCGGAAGACGTTCGTCCAACGCCCTTCTCCCTTGCTTCATCACGCAGCGGCGTGATTTCCAGAAGGCGACCATCGCCTTCCGGCTCGTGCGCGGGGGGGGGCCCCCGGGGCCCCC
>NZ_JASATQ010000031.1:0-52523 GCF_038440415.1 Sphingomonas sp. OTU376
TCCTTAACCCCTGGGGCGCCCCACCACACAATCCTCCCCCCCCCCCCCCCCCGGGGGCCCAGGGTTTCTCTGCCGTGTCGCTTATGACCCTGGGCCCCGGCCTTCGCCGGGAACAGCCGCACCAGCCGCTGAAAACGAAAAAGGCCGGACCCAAGGGCCCGGCCTCTTCAAAATCCAAAACCAGACAAGCCCCTTAGAGCACCAGCCCTTCGGTCTGCTCGAATCCGGCCATGATGTTGAGGTTCTGCACCGCGGCACCCGCGGCGCCCTTGCCGAGATTGTCGAGCGTCGCCACCAGCCGTGCCTGGCCCGTCTCGGCATTGCCGAACACGCGCAGCGAAAGCCGGTCGGTGCCTGCGTCCTCCTCGATCGTCACCGCCGCGACGTCGCCCGGCAGCACGCGGACGATCGGCGAATCCTTGTAGGCCTCGCGCAGCGCATTCTCGATCGCGTCGAGCGAAGGTCGGCGGGTAAAGGCGTGGAGGGGCAGGGGAATCTCGACCAGCATGCCGCGATAGGTCCGCACCACCGCTGGCTGGAAGATCGGCGGGTGCACGATGCGCGCATGCTTGGTCATCTCGGGCACATGCTTGTGGCCAAGGTTGAGCCCGTAGTTGCGGAACGCCGTCTCGGTATAGGTCGCACCCTTGGCGTCCTCGAACTCGGCGATCATGTTCTTGCCGCCGCCCGAATAGCCCGAGACCGCGTTGACGCTCAGCGGATGGTCGTGCGGCACCAGGCCGGCGCGAATCAGCGGGCGGACGAGCGCGAGGAAGCCGGTCGGATAGCAGCCGGGATTGGAGACGCGCGCCGACTCGGCGATCTGCGCGCTCTGTCCGGGCTCCAGCTCGGGAAAGCCATAGGTCCAGCCATCGGCGACGCGGTGCGCGCTCGATGCGTCGATCACGCGGACCTTGCTGGCCTTGATCATCTCCACCGCTTCGCGGGCGGCGTCGTCGGGCAGGCACAGGATCACGAAGTCCGCCGAATTGAGCGCGTCCTCGCGCTTGGCGGCGTCCTTGCGGTCCTTGTCGTCCAGGATGATCTGCTCGATCCCCGCGCGGCCATCCAGCCGCTCGCGAATCTCCAGGCCCGTGGTGCCCACGGCGCCGTCGATGAACACGCGAATCGTCATGCCGCCGGGCGCTCCAGGACCGTGGCCGGCACATAGCCGACCAGATTGTGCCCGGGTGCCACGCCCCAGGCGTGATCGCCGGCGAATTCCAGCACTTCGAACGATTCGCCGGCGGCCAGTTCCACCAGCGTATCCGAATCGAGCTTGGGGCCGGCGCGCAGGGGCACGGCAGAGGCGATCATGCGAGGCATAGGCGCCGCATAATGGGGTGCGAAAACGCGATCCGCCAGACGCACGTCTGCCAGATCACGACGAACCGCATCGACCCTGGGATCGATGGGAACCGAACGGCCCTTCAGCGCGAAACGCTTACGCGCTGGCCCTGCGGGCGACTGGTTCGGCGATGTGCCCCCCAGCGAGGAAATGCCCGAATTCTGCAAGAAACTCTGCCCCTTCCGCGGTCTTGGCGACGAAGATGTTCCGCTTGTCGGTGTCGTCGCGCTGGCGGCGCAGATAGCCGAGCGTGCCCAGTCTATTCAAGGCACGCGTTACAACGGGCTTGGATACGTTCAAAGCCCGGGCCAAACCGCGCACGGTATGGGGGCCAGGTTCCAGATAGACGAGCATAAGCAGGGCCATCTGCCGGTTGGTCAGGTCCGGTTCTCCCGATCGCACATAGTCGATCAGCGTGTTCTTCCACGAAGAAAGCGAGCTGTCGGTCATTGCGTTCACGGCATCTACTCTGTTGTTACGCCCCCGATACGCCAGGGCCACACGTCATAACGCGCGTGAACCGATCCGGTTTCAGTCCGGATGCGAAATGTTACAGCTTTGTTGATTAACCGAGATGAGTGGACGCCTCTCGAAGGTTGATCGGAGCGGGTTGCTCCCCTATGTGCCGCCTTTCTCCAAGAGGTCCGCACATTTCATGTTCACCTTCCTGCTCATCGTTCAGGCATTCATCGCCGCTGGTCTCGTCGGCGTGATCCTCGTGCAGAAGTCGGAGGGCGGCGGCCTCACTTCGAGCGGCAGCCCGTCGGGCCTGATGTCGGCGCGCAGCGCGGCCGATTTCCTGACGCGGACCACCGCGATTCTCGCGACCGCGTTCATCGCCATGTCGATCCTGCTCGCCTTCCTGGCGGCGAATCGCCACGGCGCGACGATCGACGCCTCGCTCCAGCGTGCGGCTCCGGCTGCGGCGCCCCAGGCGCTGCCGACCAGCGCGCCCGCGGGCGGTGCGGTTCCCTTCGCGCCGGGCAACAGCTCGGCCCCGACTGGTACGGCGCCGGCTCCGGCCGCGCAGGGCAACAGCTCGGTTCCGCTGGCCCAGTAAATCCGCCGGTCCCGGCCTGGTCCGGGTCTGTCCACATAAATTTGTGCCCGGTTGCGTGATTCGCACGCTTCCGGCGCGCGTCCATTCACGTTAGGCGTTTTCTCCCATGGCGCGGTATATCTTCATCACCGGCGGCGTGGTCTCCTCGCTAGGCAAGGGTCTCATGGCAGCGAGCCTCGCGGCTCTGCTCCAGGCGCGTGGCTATCGGGTCCGCATCCGCAAGTTCGATCCCTATCTCAACGTCGATCCCGGCACGATGTCGCCGCACCAGCATGGTGAGGTCTATGTGACCGACGACGGGGCGGAAACCGATCTCGATCTCGGGCATTATGAACGCTTCACGGGTGTCGCCTCGCGGCAGTCGGACAACATCACGTCGGGCCGGATCTACAAGACGATCATCGAGCGCGAGCGCCGCGGCGACTATCTCGGCGCCACCGTCCAGGTGATCCCGCACGTGACCGACGCGATCAAGGCGTTCGCCCAGGCGGACACCGAGGATCTCGATTTTGTCCTCTGCGAAATCGGCGGCACCGTAGGCGATATCGAATCCCTCCCCTTCGTCGAGGCGATCCGCCAACTTCGCAACGATCTCGGCCGCAACCAGTCGGTCAGCGTCCATCTGACGCTGGTGCCGTACATCGCGGCCGCCGGCGAGCTGAAGACCAAGCCGACCCAGCACAGCGTCCGCGAGCTCGCTTCGCTCGGCGTCCATGCCGACGTCATCGTCTGCCGCAGCGAAAAGCCGCTGCCGGCGAGCGACCGCGCCAAGATCGCGCTGTTCTGCAACGTGCCCGCCTCGTCGGTGATCCCGGCACTCGACGCACCGACCATCTACGGCGTGCCGCTGCAATATCATGCCGAGGGTCTCGACGTCGAAGTGCTCAAGGCCTTCGGCATCGACGTCGCCGGCTCGCCCGATCTCGCCCGCTGGGAAGAGATCGAGGACCGCGTCCTCAATCCCGAGGGCGAAGTCACGATCGGCGTGGTCGGCAAGTATATGGGCGTGCCGGACGCCTATAAGTCGCTAACCGAGGCGCTCACCCATGGCGGCATCGCCAACCGGGTGAAGGTCAACATCCGCTGGCTCGACGCCGAGCTGTTCGAGCATGACAATGAGGAAGAGATCACCGCGCAGCTCGAGCCGCTGCACGGCATCCTCGTCCCCGGCGGCTTCGGCGAGCGCGGCAGCGAGGGCAAGATCGCCGGCGTGAAGTTCGCCCGCGAGCGCAACGTGCCCTTCTTCGGCATCTGCCTCGGCATGCAGATGGCCTGCATCGAAGGCGTCCGCGCCGGCGGCATCGCCAATGCCTCGACCACCGAATTCGGCCCGACCGAGGAGCCGGTGGTCGGCATGATCACCGAGTGGATGACCGCTGAGGGCCTGCAGAAGCGGGAAGAGGGCGGCGATCTCGGCGGCACGATGCGCCTTGGTGCCTATACCGCGAAGCTCGGCGGCAATTCGGTCGTCTCGTCGATCTACGGCTCGGACGAGATCAGCGAGCGCCATCGTCACCGCTACGAGGTCAACACCGCGTACAAGCCGGTGCTGGAGCAGGGCGGCCTGGTCTTCTCCGGCATGTCGCCCGACGGCTCGCTGCCCGAGATCGTCGAGCGGCCCGACCATCCCTGGTTCGTCGGCGTGCAGTTCCACCCGGAGCTCAAGTCCAAGCCCTTCGAGCCGCATCCCCTGTTCGCCAGCTTCATCGAGGCGGCGGTGCGGCAGTCGCGGCTGGTCTAGGCCCAGTCCCGCAGGAACAGGAAGGCCGGGCCGCAACGCCCGGCCTTTTCTTTTGCCGGTCCCTCGCGCTAACAGCCGGGCAGGGGGACAGCCGCATGTCGGATTTCGAGTTCATCTTCGCACTTTACGGACTGTTGCTCGGGCTTTCGCTTGCCGAGGTGCTCGGCGGCCTCGCCCGGGCGATCGAAGCCCGTCTGCGTCCCGGCTCGACGATCCGGATCGGCTGGCTCACCCCGCTGCTCGGCGCCTTTGTGATCCTCGACCTGCTCTCCTTCTGGCAGGCGGCCTGGACGGTGCGCGAGCTCGTACTCGTCTCGGGCAAGGCGCTGATGGCGATCACCGTATTCGCGAGCGCCTATTATCTCGCCGCCCACCTCGTCTTCCCGCGCGAAGTGCAGGAGGAGGCGGACTTCGACGCGCATTTCTTCCGCGTCCGCCGCATCGTCATCGGGGTGATGCTCGCGCTACTGATCTGCCAGCTCGGCTTCTACGCCGGCCTGCCCAAGATCGCGCCGCATCTGTTCCGCCCGCTCGCGCTCACGCTCACCGTCATCCTCGCCGCGCTGATGCTCGCCGCGATGTTCGTGCCCAACAATCGCTGGGCGAGAGTGGTGATGGCCGCCCTCGTGGCCCGTTATGTCGTGGTCTATCTCCTCTAGAGCGCTTCGTTCGCGGAAGCTCGCACGGTCGCAAATGCCTTCGCAGCCGCAACAAGGACCTTTCCTTCGGCGGCCGGCATCGACTAGCGAAGCCGCATGCGTATCCTGATTGCCGTCCTCGCCCTGTTCCTCACCGCCGCGTCCGGGGCGCAGGAGCCCGCCACGGTGCGTGTCCGCCTGGTCACCTCGGCGGGCAACATCGTCCTCGCGCTCGATGCCAGGCGCGCGCCGAAGACGGTCGCCAATTTCATGGCCTATGTCGATGACGGCCGGCTCGACGGTACCCAGTTCTACCGCTCCGCCCGGCGCAAGGGGGATCCGGCGCACGGCTTCGTCCAGGGCGGGATCGGCACCGATGCCCGGCGCATGCTGCCGTCGCCGCCGCTGGAATCGACGCTGCAGACCGGCATCCGCCATCTCGACGCGACGATCTCGATGGCGCACGGCCCCAACCCGGACGGAGCGAACTGCAACTTCTCGATCATGGTCGGGCCCAATCCCGGGCTCGATGCCAAGGCTGGCTATCGCGGTTTTGCGGCGTTCGGGAAGGTCGTCACCGGCATGGACGTGGTCAAGCGCATGCTCGCCATGCCCACCGGCGGCGGCCGCGATGCGATGAAGGACCAGATGATCCTCAAGCCCGTCCAGATCCTCCGCGCCGTCCGCCTGGACGGCGTCGCCAGGCCCACCGGCTATGTGAAGCCTTGGCTGATCGGCACGCCGAAGTAACCGAATTTCCCCTACGGCGGAAAGACTTGGTCGCAAGCTGGACACGTTCCGGAAAAATATTTCACGCCGTTTCGGATCGATCGGCCGCCCGGTTCCTATGACGGAAATGGGATTAGATCGAACCGGCCCTCCGCTCGCAGGCTTCTCGCGTCTTGCCCGAATGTTTTTCGGATGCCGGTCCTCTCGGGGGCCGGTCGGGAGGGAATATGATAATTCAGAATATGTCGATACCGCGCAAGCTCGCGGCGGCCTTCGTCCTGCTCGTCTGCATCTTTGCCGGCGTAGGCTGGCTGCTCTTCTCGAGCCTGCAGACCGTCGGCGCAGCCTCCGAGGACAAGCAGCGTGCGTCCGAGATGTCGGAGCATGTCAGCGACATCATGGGCCAGATCCTGGAGCAGCAGAGCGCTGTCCGCGCCTATGTCATCCTGCGCAACGCCGACTTCCTCACGACCTATGATGAGGCGGGGAAGAAGATCGAGGAACTGGCCAACGCGTTCCGCGCAGGAACCGCGGTTCCCGAGCAGAAGACGCGTATGGACAATCTGGTCGCCGCGATCGCGGAGCTTCGCGGCAAGCTCGATAACATGATCGCGCTTGCGAAGAATCCCGCCACCCAGGGCGAGGCGCAGCAGCTCGCGGGCGTCAAGCAGCTCGGCAAGATCCGCAAGATCATTGGTGAGATCAACGATGTGCAGGACGAGCGCGTCGCCGCGACCCAGAAGGTTGAGGCCTCTGCGCGTGCAGCTGCGATCACCGCGCTCACGCTGGGTGGCGCCTTCGGCATCGCCATGGCCGCGCTGTTCGGCTGGCTGCTCACCACGATGATCGCGCATCCGATCAAGCGGATGACCGGGTTGATGGGCCGGCTCGCCGGCGGCGAGAACACGATCGACGTGCCCGGCACCGATCGCCAGGACGAAGTCGGCGGCATGGCGCGCGCCGTGCTGGTGTTCCGCGATGCCGCGGTCGCCAAGGAAAAGGCGGATGCCGCGAAGCTGGTCGCCGACGCCGAGCAGAAGCATGTCGTCTCCGCGCTCACCGACGGGCTGGAAAGCCTGGCGAAGGGTGATCTCACCACCGAGATCAACAGCGAGTTCGCTTCCGACTATGTTGCCCTGAAGACCAACTTCAACTCGGCGCTCACTGCACTGCGCACGCTGATCGGCTCGGTCGTCGAAGGTGCGGCCACCATCCGCACCGGCTCGGGCGAGATCGCCCAGGCGTCGGAGGATCTTGCCCGCCGTACCGAGAGCAACGCCGCTTCGCTGGAGGAGACGTCGGCCGCGATCAGCCAGATGGACGATCGCCTCAAGGCGACGGCCAGGGCCGCCGGCAATACGCTGACCCGCGCCGATCAGGCGATCTCCACCGTCAGCGATGGCCGTTCGATCGCCGATGACGCTGTCCAGGCGATGACTCGCGTCGCTGATAGCGCCAAGGGCATCGACTCGGTCATCGAAGGCCTCGACAAGATCGCGTTCCAGACGCGCGTGCTTGCAATGAACGCCGCCGTGGAGGCGGGGCGTGCGGGCGAGGCGGGTCGCGGTTTCGCGGTCGTCGCCGATCTCGTCAGCGCGCTCGCCATGCGCGCCGAGGAAGAGGCAGGCCGTGCCCGCGACCAGCTCACCGCAACCCAGGGCGATATCGTCGCCGCGGTGGAGATGGTGCAAAAGGTCGATGGCGCGCTTGCCAATATCTCGGGCGATGTCGGCCAGGTCCATGACCTGCTCGCCAATATCGCCAGCGACAACGAAGCGCAGTCGGCGGCCGTCACGCAGATCGCCGTGGCGATCGGTACGATGGACCAGGCCACGCAGCAGAACGCCGCGATGGTCGAGGAAACTTCGGCCGCATCGCGTAACCTGAGCTCGGAAGTCCAGCTGCTCTCGGAACAGGCCTCGGCGTTCAATATCGGTGCCAGCCAGGCCCCGCCGCGCCGCCCCGCCAAGCCGGCGGCGAGCAGCATCCGCGCCAAGGTTGCGCCGGGCTATGTCTCGCCGGTGAAGCCGCTTCCGGCGGCCGCCGTCGCCGCGCTCACCCCGTCGGACGATTGGGCGACGTTTTAAATCATATTTTTCGTGAAATACGCGATTTGCACGCAGGCTTTCCTATAATGAAACTGCGAGCATATGGGGAGGGGAGGACGCAAGTCCTTCCCTCCTTTCGCATTTCAAGGCCGCTGGAGGGCAGGTCCGCGCAAACACAAAGGGCGCCCGGACCATCGCCCGAGCGCCCCCCGCTGCGACGTCCAAAGGGAGGAAGGCGTCGCTAGCCGTGGTCGGTCAGTTATGCGGCATCGGCCTCGCGATGCTCGATCGGGCTCGGTGCGGAGCCGCCGTTCACCGCGATCTTCTTGGGCTTCATCGCCTCGGGCACTTCGCGGACCAGCTCAATCACCAGCAGGCCGTCGGCAAGGTCGGCGCTCTCTACGCGGACGAAATCGGCCAGCTCGAAGCGCCGCTCGAAGCTGCGGGTGGCGATTCCCAGGTGCAGGTACGCGCCCTGGTTGTTCTCGTTCTCCTCGCGCTTCTTGCCGGCCACCAGCAGCAGGTTCTGCTGCGCGGTGATGTCGATCTCGTCAGCCTTGAAGCCGGCGACGGCGATCGTGATCCGGTAGCGGTCCTCGGCAACGCGCTCGAGGTTGAACGGGGGATAATTCTCGGATGCCTGCGCGCGGGCACTGGCCTCGAGCAGGTCGAACAGCCGGTCGAACCCGATGGTCGAGCGGCGGAACGGGGTGAAATCGAACTGGCGCATATCAAGACCTCTATTCTTGAGCGAATTGATGAACTTGCCGGCGCCCGGATGCCCGCGACGCCGTGGTTTTCGCGGCCCGTTACGGCGCCGCTTAATACAGATTGTGTCGGAGATTCTGCCTTTCAAGATGCGGCGAAACGGGCCCCGCAAGCGCCGGCCAACTCAGGCTAGGTATCGCTAAACATCTCCTTGCTCGCTAATATCCCCCAATTGAGTGGAGATTAAGCGCAACACGGCCAGAGGGGATAATCATGAGCCTTGCTTCGCTTTCACTGCTACTCCTAGCCAGTACGGCTCCGGCACCTGCCGGAGTTCTGCGTGACGATCCGGCGCCCGCCGCTGCCAACGCCAGCGCCAACGCCAATGCGGATGAGCAGGAAAAGGCGAAGCCTCAGGATGGCGGCGAGATCGTCGTCACGGCCCGCCGGCGTGAGGAAAAGGCCCAGGACGTGCCGATCGCGATTTCGGTGATCGGCGGCGCGACCATCGAGAACACCGGCGCGACCAACCTCAACCGTCTGCAGACCTCGCTGCCAGCAGTGCAGTTCTATTCGAGCAACCCGCGCAATTCCGCGATCAACATCCGCGGCCTGGGCGCACCGTTCGGTCTCACCAATGACGGCATCGAGCAGGGCGTCGGCTTCTATCTCGATCAGGTCTATATCGGCCGTATCGGCGCCTCGACCTTCGATTTCGTCGATGTCGAGCGGGTGGAAGTGCTGCGCGGGCCCCAGGGCACGCTCTACGGCAAGAACACCACGGCTGGCGCGATCAACATCACCACCCGCGCGCCCAGCTTCACGCCGGAGACCAAGGTCGAGCTGAGCGTCGGCAATTACGACCTGATCTCGGCCAAGGCATCGGTCTCGGGTCCGCTCAGCGACAAGCTCGCGATCCGCATCTCTAGCGCGCTCACCAGCCGCGAGGGGACGATCGAGAATGTCCGCACCGGCGAGGATCTCCACAAGCAGCGCACCAGCAGCTTCCGCGGCCAGCTGCTATGGAAGGTGAATGACGATCTCGATTTCACCCTGGCGGGCGACTGGAACCTCCAGAACCCGCTGTGCTGCGTGCAATATTATGCGCGGGTCGGCGCTACCCAGCGGCCGATCTCCCGCCAGTATACGGCGCTGGCAGCCGCGTTCGGCTATGCGCCGGCCAGTACCGATCCGTTCGATCGCAAGGTTGATCTCGATGCCCAGATCAACTCGCGCCAGGAAATCGGCGGCGCCTCGCTGGTCGCCAACTGGAATCTCGGCCCGGCGACGCTGACCTCGGTCTCGGCGTGGCGTTATTGGGATTGGCAGCCGAAGAACGATCGCGATTTCATCGGTTTGCCGATCACCACCGTCTCGCAGAACCCGTCGCAGCAGAAGCAGTTCAGCCAGGAACTGCGCCTCAGCTCCAATGGCGACGGCCGGCTCGATTTCACGATCGGCGCCTTCTTCTTCCACCAGACGATCGATACCCAGGGCTCGCAGGTCCAGGGGGCGGCGGCAAGCCGCTGGCTGCTCAATCCGGGCAATGTTCCGATCGGTGCGACCGGCTGCGCCACGGCTACGGCAGCCGCCTGCAACCCGTTGGTGCTGAACGGGCTGACCTCGACCAACACGATCAATTTCGACAACACCAGTTTCGCGCTGTTCGGCAAGCTCAACTGGGAGCCCGTGGACGGCTTCCACATCCAGCCGGGCCTTCGCCTGAACTATGACAAGAAGTCCGGCTTCTACGAGTCGGTCGTCAGCATCAGCAACGCGCGCTACAATTTCGTCGCGACGGCGGCCAATGTCGCCGCGCTGCTCGCAAATGGCACCGCTACCGCGGACCAGCTGAACACCCTGGCCCCGCAGCGCTACAGCCCGAAGTTCAGCGACTGGAACGTCTCGGGCGACATCACCCTGTCGTACGACTTCTCGCCGGACGTCCACGGCTATGCGACCTATGCGCGCAGCTTCAAGTCGGGCGGCATCAACCTCTCGGGGCTGCCGCTCAATTCGACCAGCACGGGTGTCGATCTCTCGACCCAGACGGTGAAGCCGGAGAAGGTCGATCACTTCGAGATCGGCCTGAAGACCCAGTTCCTCGATCGCAAGGTGACTTTCAACACGGCTGCCTTCTGGACCGAGATCCGCGACTATCAGGCGACGGTGAACAACAACGCGATCAACGTGATCCGCGGCTATCTGGCCAATGCCGGCAAGGTGCGGGTGAAGGGCTTTGAATGGGATCTCTCGGCCCGTCCGACCCAGAACGTCAATTTCTACTTCAACGGCGCCTATACCGACGCGAAATACGCCGATTTCAAAAACGCGCCGTGCCCGCCGGAGCTTTCCGGCGGTACCGCGACCGCGCCGGGCGGCGTCACCGATCCGGCGGGTACGCCGGGCGGCCGCAGCCCCGCCTATTGCGACATTTCGGGCCAGGTGCTGCCGGGTATCTCGAAATGGTCGCTCAGCTGGGGTGGCGAGATCCGCCAGCCGGCCAGGGATGGCACGGTCTATCTCGGCTATGACGGCAACTGGCGCTCGAAATTCTCGTCCAACCCGTCGCCCTCGGCCTATACTTGGATCGACGCCTATTCGCTGTCTAACGTCCGCCTCGGCTGGCGGCGCGCGGATCTCAACATCTATGGCTGGGTCCGCAACGTGTTCGACAAGCAGTATTTCGAGCTGCTCTCGGTCCAGTCGGGCAGCACCGGCCTGATCGTGGGCCAGCCCGGCGACCCGAGGACTTATGGCCTGACGATCAGCAAGAGCTTCTGATCTTCGCGATACTGACCTCCTGCCATGGCCGGGGGAGGTTGGGGAAGGGAGGCGGCGCCCGCACCGCCTCCCTTCTTGTTATCTGTTCATTCCGGAGGATTTGCCGCGTCTTAACCGGAATCGAATAGTAGGATCTTCTACATTGAGAAGATCATGCGCGTTTCGCCGAACACCGTGCCGAGCTTCAGTGGCGCAGGCCTTCTGGCCGCGCTGGTGGCGGCATGCCAGATCGCCGGCGCGCTGGTCTGGGTGAACTCGCCGGCCTTCACGCCGGGCGGCTATGCCAATATCGCGCTGATCGCCTCGCTCTGCATCTCGGTGCTGGTGCTGTCGCGGCTCACCATCCCGAACCTGGTCCGCATCGCGCTGATCCTCGGGATGATCGCCGTGCTGCTCGGCGTGGCGGTGCGCAGCGACGTGTCGGGCGTGAAGCAGGTGGGCGACATGGTGTCCGCCGCGATGGGCGCCCGCCCGAAGGGCGTCGTCCAGCCCGAGGACCAGGCCGTCGACCCGCGCCTGCGCCGAGGACCCGGTGCGGCGCGTATCGATCTGCGGCCGGGCGAGGGTGGGGACGGCGGCTGGGCCACCCGCCTCAACCAGGCCGCCCTGACCCGCATCGACGACGGCGCGCCCGCGGAGATCCACGGCAATGTCACGCTGGAGGGGCACAGCATCGAGCGCCCGCGCATCGGCTGGGCAGTGACCTGGGCGGGAGTCACCCTGTCCTGCGGCCGCCTGACCGGGATGACGCGCCGGCCGGACGAGCTCACCAATCAGGTGGTGGATACGTTCAGGCGCGCCGTGTCGCGCACCGCCGCGCTCAAGCGCCCGTCCTGCTACTAGGCCTAGGCCGCCTCGGTCCCCGGGTCGAGCGTGACGATCACCACGGCGCCGCCCACCGCATAGCCGCTGGCGAGCGGCGCGATCGAGATGCGCGCGCCGATCTCCTCGGCGCCCCCGCACAACAGCCTGGTGTCGAAGGCCTCGGCCTCGGAGCGGCCGCTGAGCACCCGTTCGATCGCGTCGCGTGCGAGCGCCCGGTCCCGTACCGCCAGCAGATCGACGAAGCGCAGCCCCAGGATCCGGTCCCGCGGCAAGCCGACCAGCCGGGCGAATTCCGGCTCCACCATCGTCACCGTCCCGCGCACGGTGAGCCGGATCACTTCGATCCGCCCATGCGCAACCCGCGCCTTCTCCAGGGCGGTCTGCTCGGCGAGCCGTGCTTCCTCGTCGCCCTCGTAGCTGACCCGGACGAGCAGGGCGAGGCCTTCCACCCAGGGCACGGCGCGCACGCGCAGCCGCGTGCCATTCTCCTCGTCGAGCGTCAGCTCGAACTGCGCCTGCTCGCCGCTGCGAAGGACGTGGCGCAGGCTGGAGAGCAGCGTGGAATGCGTCGTCGCGGGCAGCGCATCGGCGACGGGCATGCCCACCAGCGCCGCGGGAGCCCGCCCCAGGATCATCGCGGCGGCGCTGGACGCGTCGGTGATCTTCAGCTCGGGATCGATCACGAGCAGGCCGCCGTCCATATGCTCCACGAGGAACTGGTATTCGAGATCACGCTGTGTCGTGTCCCGTTCGACGACTGCCTGTTCGGCATCCCAGCTTTCCGCGGCGAGCAGAACATAGCGGGGGCGACCATGATAAGTGATGGTCACCGGGCCATGCATGGCCCTGTCCTGCCAATACGCGAAATTGCGGGTAAGTTCAGCGGAGGAAACGGTCTGGGCCGATGGTCGTTGCATAACTGAAAACTCTCGAATGTTTTCGGGCGTCGGCAGTTGTTACGGCTCGGTCGCGACAAGTTCGAGCAATTACGTATTTTGACCAATGTGTTTTCTACGAGGACAATATAGCACCGTTAACGTAAATCAAGCCGTGCTGTGTCGAAAATGGAGCGAAAAATCAAGAGTATCGTTCGAATCCAGGTGCTTTTGGCGTTCCTTGCCTATGTCCGATCTTTACTGAAAATCCGAATATCGCGCTTCGCTGCCTGGGAGCAATTTGGAAGCTACGACATGCGAAAAGATGCGCATGTGCTCGCGTTGGTTCCTTTCCACTTCGAGGGCGGCCTGTTCCGGCCGGCGGTTGTGGGCGGACAGGCGCGGCGCGGCGGCGATCGAGATGGCCTTCTCGCTGCCGATATTGCTTCTGCTGGTCAGCGGCATCGTCACCTATGGCGGCTGGTTCCTTTGCGCCCATAGCGTGCAGCAGGCGGCCAACGAGGCGGCGCGTGCCGCCGTTGGCGGCCTGGATCCCACGGAGCGGGCGGCGCTGGTCCGCACCGCGCTCGACGCCAATATCCGCAAGACCGGGGCGCTCAAGCCGGACCAGATGAACGCGCTTGTCGACGATGACGGCAGGACGGTGACGGTGCGCCTTTCCTACGATGCGTCGAATGACCCGCTGCTTTCGATCAAGCTCGTGCCGCCGCCGAGCAAGGTGATCGAGCGCAGCGCGACGGTCACGCTGTCGGCGCCGTGAGGCTGGCGGTGCGCGCGCCCTTGTTCCTTCGTGCCCTTGCGGGGGATCGCCGCGGCAACATCACCATGTTGTTCGCCGGCGGCTTTGTGATGCTCGCCGGGTCCGCGGCGTTCGCCGTGGATACCGGATCGCTCTATCTCGAGAAGCGGCGGCTCCAGGGCGTGGCCGACGCCGCGGCATTGAGCGCGGCGAACAGCCAGGGCGCGGACGCCGCCGCGCGCTCGGCAATGGCGGCCAACCAGGCCGGCGACGCCAGCATCGAGAAGCTGGAGCAGGGCGCTTATTCGCCCGACAGCAGCATCGCGCCGGCCGCGCGCTTCGTCGCTTCCGGAAGCGGGGGGAACGCGGTGCGCCTCACCGTCGGGCGCGATGTGCCGCTGTTCTTCGGCAAGTTCCTGACGGGCAGGCCGACCGCCCGGGTATCGGTGACGGCCTTGGCCGCGCGTGTCGACCTGGCCTCCTTCTCGATCGGCTCGCGCCTGGCTTCGGTCGGCGGCGGGCTGCCGGGGCAACTCCTGTCGGGGCTGGCCGGGACCGAGCTCAATCTCACCGCGATGGACTCGCAGGGGCTGGTCAACGCCGACATCGATATCCTCGCTTATGCCGATGCGCTGCGCACCCAGGCCAATCTGCAGGGGCTGACCTTCGGGGAGACGCTGGCCACGCAGGTGCCGCTGTCCAAGGCACTGGCCGCGATGGCCGCCGCAACCGGCAATTCAGCGGCGCAAACGGCACTCCGCGCCATCGCGGCGCGCGTTCCGCCGGTCACGGTACAGCTCTCGAAGATCATCAATCTCGGCCCGCTGTCCGGTGAGACGCAGAGTGATCCCGCCCGTCCGATCAAGGCGGATGGCTATGCGCTGGTTCGTGAAATGCTCGGGATCGCGACCGGCAAGCGCCAGGTCGATCTCGATCTGGGAGCGGGTATCCCGGGCGTTGCCTCGACGAAGGTGACGCTCGCGATCGGCGAGCGGGCGGCGCAATCGCCCTGGCTCACCGTTGCGAAGGACCAGAGCGTCAAGCTGCATACCGCGCAGTCGCGGCTGTATGTCGATGCCAAGGTGGGCGGATCGGGATTGCTTTCCGCGACCCAGGTGCACCTGCCGCTGTTCGTCGAGCTCGCCACGGCGGAGGCGTCGCTTCGCAGCGTCTCCTGTCCCACGCCGTCCACCGCCACGGTGAGCCTGAATGTCACCACGGCGGTGGGCCAGGTCGCCATCGGCGACGTCGATGCCGCCGTGCTTGGCAATTTCAACACCCCGGTCGCGCCGCGGCGGGCCACGCTGGTCAAGCTGCTCGGGCTGGGTGAGGTCACGGGCGAATCGAATATCAAGTTGGGCGGGGCCAGCCCGCAACAGGTGAGCTTCACCGCCCAGGAGATCGCCGCGGGCAAGACCCGCACCGTATCGACGAACGATCTGGCGGGTGGAGTCGCCGCCTCGCTGGTCCGCGATCTGGATGTGCAGGTCGGCTCGCCGGGGTTCGGCATCAACCTCTCGTTGGTGACCTCGACGGTGGGAACGGTGCTGCAGGGGGCGGCGGCGCCGCTGGATTCGCTTCTGAACGATCTTACCGGCCTGCTCGGCGTGAATGTCGGGCAGGCGGATGTGCGGGTGAACGGCGTGCGGTGCGGCAAGCCGATATTGGTTGGGTGAGGGGAGTGAGCGTGGGGCGTGATGATGCGTGGCGATCGTAGAGGATTGAAGATTACCCAGGGTGTGGACCGGCGCGAGGCGATGCGCTGGCCGGTTTCCGTGCTGATTGCGGTGAAGGAATCGCGCTTCTGCTTCCAGGATGTGCGACTGGTGGAAATCTCGCGACTGGGCTGCCGGATCGAGACAGGCTTTCTGCTTGCGCCGGGGATGGAGACGGTGGTCCGTCTTCCCGGCTTCAAGCCGCTCGCCGCTCGGGTTGTCTGGAGCAATCGCGATGCGGCCGGGCTGCAGTTCCTCGAGCAGCTGCACCCGGGCGTGGTCAACCACATCATTAACCTGCCCACGCCGGAGCAGCAGGCGGAATGGCGTCCGCTTTCGGCGTTGCGATGAATCCGGTGCGGTTCCAGGGGCTCTGAAACGGCAAACGCCCGGACCGTTTCCGATCCGGGCGCCTGCGTGACGAATGCTCGTCAGCCCCCTTTGTCAGGCCCAGCCCACACACTCGTACTTGCCTACGAGCGGGGCTTGGAGCCTCCCCGAACCACGGCCTTTCGCCTGCGTTTCGACAAGAGTTTTGCTAGGCTCCCGGACCGGCTTTGTCACTTGCATTACAAGGGGTAGCCGCAGTTTGGTGTCACCCTGTGTTGAATCGGCAACATGTCGGTTGGCAGTAGGAATTCGCCGCCATCTACCCTAGATCGGCGTCAGAGCTGTTTTACGGGCGAGTTACCAGACCCCCATGCTATTGATTTCACGCTACGAGCGGATGATCGCCCGCCGTTACCTGCTGCCGGGGCGGAGCGAGGCGTTCATCGCCGTCGTCGCCGGGTTCAGCCTTGTCGCCGTCATGCTCGGCGTTGCCGCGCTGATCGTGGTGATGAGCGTCATGAACGGCTTCCGCGCCGAGCTTTTCAACAAGATCACCGGGCTGAACGGCCATGCCGTGATTCAGGGCTATGGCGGCCAGCTGCGCAACTGGCGCGAGGTGCTGGAGGAGGCGCGCAAGACGCCGGGCATCACCAGTGCCACCCCGCTGATCGAGCAGCCGCTTTTCGCCACCTATAATGGCCGGGCCGAGGCCCTCCAGCTGCGCGGCATGCGCATGGAGGAGATCCTCAGCAACCCGACGCTCAAGGGCAAGGAAGTGATCGGCTCGCTCAAGAGCCTGAAGCCGGGCGGCCAGCAGGTCGCGATCGGCTCGCGCCTGGCGGAATCGCTGGGTGCCACGGTGGGCAGCGAGATATCGATCCTCAATCCCGCCGGCGCCGCTACGCCCTTCGGCACGATGCCGCGCATCGTGAAGTACAAGGTGGCGGTGATCTTCGAGGTCGGCGTCTATGATTACGACAAGGTCTTCGCGATCATGCCGATCGAGGATGCGCAGACGCTGTTGCTGCTCGGCGATGGCGTCTCGATGATCGAGCTGGAGACCAGCAACCCGGACAAGGTCGGCGAGATCCTCCAGCCGCTCGTCGACAAGGTCAGCCAGGTCGGCCAGATCACCGACTGGCGGACGATGAATTCGGAGCTGTTCGAGGCGCTGGCGGTGGACCGCACTGTCTCCTTCACCATTCTCTCGATCATCCTGGTGGTGGCGGCGTTCAACATCGTCTCCTCGCTGATCATGCTGGTGCGCGCCAAGACGCGGGATATCGCGGTGCTGCGGACGATGGGCGCGACACGCGGCGGGCTGATGCGGATCTTCGTCACCGTCGGCACGACGATCGGCGCGCTGGGCGTAGCCGCCGGCGGCGTGCTCGGCTTCCTCTTCATCACCTTCCGCGAATCCGTGGTGAAGTTCATCGGGCTGGTGAGCGGCCAGAACATCTGGGACCCGTCGATGCGCTTCCTCACCGAGCTGCCGGCGAAGACCGATCCGTTCCAGACGATCGGCATCTGCGTGATGGCGCTGGTCTTCTGTTTCCTCGCCACGCTCTATCCGGCCTGGAAGGCCGCCAATACCGATCCTGTCCAGGTGCTGCGCTATGAGTAGCTTTGAAGGGGGCGCCGTGAACGGCGCTGGGCCGGTTCTCCAGACGCGCGGCCTCAAGCGCAGCTTCAGCCAGGGCGGCGAGACGATCGAAGTGCTGCGCGGCGTCGATCTCGACGTGCAGCCGGGCGAGATCGTCGCGCTGCTCGGCCCTTCGGGTTCGGGCAAGTCGACCCTGCTCCAGGCCGTCGGCCTGCTCGAAGGCGGGTTCGACGGATCGATCCGCATCGCCGGCAAGGAAGCGGCACAGCTCGACAGCCCGGGCCGCACCGCGGTGCGCCGCGATCATCTGGGCTTCGTCTACCAGTTCCACCACCTGCTGCCGGACTTCAACGCGCTCGAGAATGTCGTGCTGCCGCAGATGATCCAGGGGTCGCTGCGCGCCGATGCCGACAAGCGGGCGGAGGAGCTGCTCACCGCATTGGGTCTCGGGCATCGGCTTACCCATCGGCCGAACCAGCTTTCGGGCGGCGAGCAGCAGCGCGTTGCTGTTGCCCGCGCGCTCGCCAACAAGCCGGCGCTGGTGCTGGCGGACGAGCCGACGGGCAATCTCGACGAGCTGACCTCGGACAAGGTGCTCGCCGAGTTCCTCAGCCTGGTTCGCACCCAGGGATCGGCCGCGCTGATCGCCACGCATAACGAGCGGCTCGCTGCTCGGATGGACCGGGTGGTGCGGCTGCACGAAGGGCATCTCGAATGAAGCCGTGGCGGGAAGTGCCGACCCTGGCGGGGCGTCACGTCACGCTGCGGCCGATGGTGCGCGAGGATCGCGCGGGGCTGCTCGATGCCTTTGCGGGGCTTCGGCATCTGTTCCACACCACGGTGCCGAGTGATGCGAGTATCGATGCGTGGATGGACCGGATCGACAATGACGTCGCGGCCGGGCGCGGCCTGCCGTTCACGGTGCTCGATAGTGAGGGGCGGATTGCCGGCGCGACGCGCTTCCTGCGCATGAGCAAGGGGCATCGCCGGGTCGAGATCGGCGGCACGCTCTATGCGCCGCGGGTCCAGCGCACCGGGCTCAATACCGAAGCCAAGTTCATGCTGCTCCGCCACGCCTTCGAGGTGCTGGAGGTCAATTGCGTGCAGATCCGCACCGATTTCCTCAATGTCGCCTCGCGCCGCGCGATCGAGCGGCTGGGCGCGCGGCTGGACGGGGTGCTGCGCGGGCATCTGATCCTGAACGGCCATCACCGCGACAGCGTGGTCTATTCTATCCTCGCGCATGAGTGGCCGGGGGTTCGCCGCAACATCGAGCTGCTGATGGCCCGTTACGAGGGAGCGCCCGCATGACCGTGATCACCGATATCCCCGTGACCAGGGCGGATGGGGAGCAGGTCACGCTTGCCGATCATGCCGGCGAGGTATTGCTGATCGTCAACACGGCCTCCAAATGCGGCTTCACGCCGCAATATGCGGGGCTCGAGGCGCTGTATCGCAAGTACCGGGATCGCGGCTTCTCGGTGCTGGCCTTCCCGTGCAACCAGTTCCGCGCGCAGGAACCGGGCGATGCGGCGGAGATAGCGAGCTTCTGCGCGCTCACTTACGACGTGACCTTCCCGGTCTACGCCAAAATAGACGTAAATGGCGAAAACGCCGCACCGCTCTTCGAATCCCTAAAGCAAGCCGCCCCGGGCCTTTTAGGCTCCAAGGGGATCAAGTGGAACTTCACCAAGTTCCTGGTCGATCGATCAGGCCGGAAGGTCGAGCGCTTCGCGCCGACGACTAGCCCCGACGCGATCGGGCCAGAGATCGAGAAGCTTCTCTAGCGGCTGGTGCGGGGCGACGGATTCGATCTACGATGGTGTCGAGCACGAATTGGCCGGTAAGTTCGAGCAAAGCGCTGCGGCGCGGGCGCATGCGGCGCTGACCGCGTCCTTCCGCGGAGATAGCGTTGCGTGGTGCGTGCCGGCGCGGGGCAGGGGGTAGCTGCATGCGCGCCGCCACCGCCGAGGCGCTGGAGCCGACATCGCGCCGCCGCCAGTCGATCGCCTCGCCGGCCGGCACCTCCGCCCACTCCTCGCCGCCGAGCAGGCGCTGCAGATCCGCGCCGCAACGGACGCACATGGCGAATTCATGCTCTCCGTCGCGAAGCCGCCCGGGCATCGCGGCGTGTTCGAGCAGCCGGCAGCGTAGCGAGCGCATCAATAGCGTGCCGGGCGGGACCGACGCGAGCCGCCGCGCGGCGGGTGGCGCCAGGTGACCGGCGGAAACGCGTACGCGCCGGCGCTGAAGCCGTTCTGGGCGGCCGCAAGCTGGGGATTCCAGATCTCAAACCGGTCGCCGGCGCCGACGACCAGCGCGACGCTCTCGATTCGGCCATGATGGCGCATCGCGGCGGGAAGGGTGAGGCCCTGCGCGCTGCGCGGCGCCACATCGACGATGCCGAGGATGCGGCGCATGCTCGCGTCGCCAACCCGCGCATCCATGCCCGAACGGGTGCGGATTTCCTGCAGGTCGGCGCGTGCATAGCCGACCAGGCATTGATCGCGTTCATGCGCGGAAAGGACCAGGGGCTCGTCGGTCGCGGGCAGGCCAAGGGCCTGAGCGGTGCTTTCGGTCAGGAGCAGATTTCCCTCTGCATCGACCTCGCAAAGAGCGCATCCGCGAAACAGCGACCCCATGTTTTACCCCTCTAACGCAACAGGTTACCCCAACTGATCGCGAACTTATCCACAGGGTTAATTCACATCAACCAAAATATCCGGACATGATGGTTAACGCCCGCAGGCCATGTCGAAACACTTCATTACGTGCCGGGAAGGAGCCAGCCTGTTAAACGCGCGTTCATCGCAAACGCGGCATCGGCTGCGGTGATCGGCTTGAACGGCGCGAGAGGGGCAACTAGAGGTGCCCCGAAAGCCCCCGCTCTTTCCCCGTTTAGGAGAGTTTCGCATGAACTTCGCTTCCAAGCTCGCGCTGGCCGCCGTGCTGTCGCTGGGCACCACTGCGCTCACCGTGGCCCCGGCTGCCGCGCAGAAGAAGGATGATAAAAAGGCCGACCCCAACGCGCTCAAGGTGAGCGACGAGTTCCGCAAGCCCGCCGGCCTCGCCGAGGCTGCGGTGAAGGCCAAGGATTGGGCCACGGCCGAGCCGCAGATCGCCGCCGCCGAAGCCGCCGCGAAGAATGACGACGAGAAATATTATTCGTCGTGGCTGCGCCTTCAGCTCGAGCTGAGCCGCGGCAATGAAGCTGCGCAGATCCCGGCACTGCAGACGCTGAGCGTCAGCCCGCGCACCAGCCCGGAAGCCAAGGCCGCCTATGCCGCGCGCCTCAACTTCCTGATGGGCAAGGCAGCCGCGTCGCAGAAGAAGCATGCGGACGTCATCAGCTACATGACCAAGGCGCGCGAAGGCGGCGAGAAGAACGTCGATATCCCGCTGATGATGGCCAACGCCTACGCGGCGACCGGCAAGAACGCCGAAGCCGCCGCGGAAGCGCGCAATGCGATCGAATATGCCAAGTCGACCGGCCAGAAGGCGCCGGAAGCATGGTACCAGTTCGCCATCCCGAAGGTGACCGCCACCGGCAACCGCGAGGCGACCTATGACTGGCTGGCCTATTACCTGAAGGACTATCCGACGGTGAAGAACTGGCGCTGGGCGATCGAAGTGCTCGGCCAGGGTGCCAAGGGTGTGGACCGCGCCGCCAAGACCGAGCGTATCGATCTCTATCGCCTGCGCCGCATCACCAACTCGCTCGCCGATCGCGGTGATTATGCCGACTATGCCTATGCCGCCCAGTCCTCGGGTCTGCCCTGGGAAGCGATCTCGGTGATCGAGGAAGGCCGCAAGAACGGCAAGCTGCCGGCGACCGATGCCGACGGCAACCGCACCTACACGGCGGCCCAGGCCGGCGTGAAGAGCAGCCCGGCGCTCGACGCGCTCGCCAAGCAGGGCGGCGCGGGCAATGGCGATGCGCTGCTGGCCGCCGGCGACAACGCCCGCGCGCTCCAGCTCTATGACGCGGCGCTCGCCAAGGGCGGTGCGGACACCAACGAGATCAACCTGCACCGCGGCATCGCGCTCCAGCGCCTCGGCCGCAAGGAAGAGGCGAAGGCGGCGTTCCAGGCGGTGAAGACCGGCCCGTTCGTCAATGTCGCGCTGCTCTGGCAGGTCTCGCTCGATACGCCGCCGCTCAGCTGAGCGCGGCCATCGGGCCCGAAACAGGAAAGGGGCGGCTTTCGGGCCGCCCCTTTTTCTTTCTCCGCCTAGACGCAGCGGATCAGGCGACCGGCACGCCGGGCAGGGCCTTGGAGGTGCGGATCGTCAGCGAAGTCTTTACATGCTCCACGTTCGGCGCCGGGGTGAGCCGCGTCGTCAGGATATGCTGGAAGCTCTGCAGGTCGGGCGCGACGATCTTGAGAATGAAGTCGATCTCGCCGTTGAGCATATGGCATTCGCGAACCTCGGGAATGTCCGCCACCATCTGCTCGAAGGCACGCAGATCCGATTCCGCCTGGCTCTTCAGGCTGACCATCGCGAAGACGGTGAGATTATAGCCAAGTGCAGCCGGATCGAGGGCGGCATGATAGCCGGTGATGGCCCCCTGTTGTTCAAGCGCACGCACGCGGCGCAGGCACGGCGGCGCCGTCAGCCCAACGCGTTCGGCAAGCTCGACATTGGTCATCCGGCCATTATCCTGAAGCAGGCCTAGAATCCGTACGTCGATATCGTCGAATCGCATTTATGTTCCTTCTGTCTTTTGATTCGTTTCCGTGTGTTGCGTTTAGACATAATATTATTACGCCGCAACGCAATTGTCCCACAATGCGACGTGCCGAAATGGACGGTTTCGAACGGGCGGCCGGCGCATTAAGGAATCGTTACGGCCCGCGTCGCGGTGCCGGGTAAAGGGTGAGCACGCGTTGCGCTTCGACGATACATTGGAGACGGTGCTCGCCTCGGACCTGAGCACGCCATATGGCGTCCAGTCCGCATGGCGACAGCTCGTCGACCTGATCGGTCGCCGTCGCGCCGTGGCCGGGCATCGCGCGATGAGCGTGCTGCGCTCGATCCGCGACTCGGTGCCTTTGCCGGTACGCGCTGCCAGTGGGCGTGCACTCGAATTCGCCGATCCCCCGCCGCCGCTCGTCCGCCTGTTCGCGCTCGACGAGCTGCAGGTCGCGCTGCCGGTGCTGCGCAGCGCCCGGATGAATTCCAGCGAATGGATCCAGCTTCTTCCCGAGCTCGCGCCGGCATCGCGCGCGGTCCTCCGCAATCGGCGTGACCTGAGCCCGGTAGTGCGCCGCGCGCTCGAGAGTTTCGGGCCGATCGATTTCGTGCTGCCGGACGAGACGGTGAAGGAAGTGCCGGTCGAGTTGCCGGAGCCTGAGCCGGAAGTGGCGGCGGATCCGGAGCCTGTGCTTGTCGAGGAAGCGGTCAGCGCGATCGCGATCGACTGGTCCGAGGTCGTCAACGGGCCGCCGGCCGAAGCGGCCTCGGCTGAAATCGACGACGAGCCTCTTGCGGACGCTGTAGAGCAGGTGGCCGAGCCCGAGCAGGCGTCCGAGGACGAGGCCGAAGACACGGCCCTTGTCTATTGGAGCGCCACTGCCCCGCAGCGCCTTCCGGCGCAGGAGGCGACCCTTGCCGCCTTGCTGGCGCGCCTGCCCGAGGCGACGCAGGCGGCCGAATCGGTACCCGCCGCCGTCGAAATCCTCGATGCGGAACTGGCCGAAGCGCCGGAGCCCGTCGCCGAGCAGGTGCCTGAACCGTTGGTCGAGCCCGAGCCTGTCGTCGCGGGCGGCGAGGATGAGGATTTCTCCTTCATTGCGCTTGCCGGTCTTGCGCCGTCGATGATTGCCGATGCTGCGCAAGCGGTAGAAGCGCCCTCGATTCCGGTCCGTGCGGTCCAATCCGGGACAGACGAGTCACCGCTTCCCGTCGAAGCGATTGCGCCACTGGAAGGCCGGGCGCAGGGTTCGGCGATGGAACATAGCGATGTCCTGGTCGCCGAAGTGCGGCAGATGGCGGCAGAAGCCGCGGGCGAGGATGACGGCACCTTCGAGATCGCCGATGTCGTCGCGAGGATCGATGCGTTCTGGCGCCATCGCGAGGAAGCCGGACCGCAGGAATTGCCGGCGCTTCGTCCTGCCGATGAATTCCGTTTCGAGACCGACGCCAAGGGCATGATCCGTTGGGTCGATGGTGTCAGCCGAGCGCCGCTTGTGGGCGTGTCGCTCGACAGTCAGTCCGTGCCGGGTGGCCCGGAAAGCTCGCGTGTCGATGGCGTTGCCGGCGGTGCCTTCCGCCGCCGTGCCGGCTTCTCCAATGCCCGCCTCTCGGTCGAGGGCGATTCGGATGCCGCGGGGGATTGGCTGATCTCGGCGATCCCGGTGTTCGATCCCTCCAACGGTCGTTTCACCGGCTATCGCGGCACGGCGCGCCGTCCGCGTGTCGATGAGCGTGCCGAGCCGCTGCGTCCGCTTGCCGGCCCGGCAATGCCCGCCGATTCCCTTCGCCAGCTGGTCCATGAGCTGCGTACGCCGACCAACGCGATCGCCGGTTTCGCCGAGATGATCGAGGCCCAGATGCTCGGGCCGGTCGGCGACGCCTATCGCGATCGTGCCCAGGTGATCCGTTCGCAGGCCCGCGAGCTGCTTGGCGCGATCGACGATCTCGATCTTGCCGCCCGTATCGACAGCGCCGCGCTGTCACTCGTGCCGGGCCAGATCGCGCTTCGCCCGGTGCTGGCAATGATCGTCGACGACCTTGCACCCCTTGCCGAATTGCGCGGCTCGGTGGTCGCGCTGCCGATCGCGGATCTCTCGGTCATGGGGGATCGCCGTGCGGTGGAGCGGTTGCTCGCCCGCCTGCTTGCCACGCTCGTCTCGGCGAGCGGGCAAGGCGAGCGGATCGGCGTGCATGTTGCGCCCGAGGGCAAGGACATGGTGGCGATCACGATCGATCGTCCGCAGGCTCTTGCCGATTATCCCGGCGATTCGGTGCTCGATATCGATGACGAGCGCGAGGATATCACGCTGCTCGGCACCGGCTTCGCGTTGCGGCTCGCCCGCAATCTCTCCCGCGAACTGGGAGGCGCCCTCGTCATCGGCCGGGAAAGCTTGACTTTGCGGCTTCCGGCCGCCGTAAACGAGCAGGTGGGCCAAGCGCATCTGAGCTGAAATGGGGAACGGGGACCAGCAGGGCAGCGGCTATCGCGTGCCTGCGCCCGTTCCGGATGCGCGCGTGCAGTGGCCGGACGATTTCGGCACCCGCTTCACCATCTTCGTCGACACCGAGGAAGAGTTTGACTGGGGGGCGCCGCTCAGCGCCGATGCGGATGGCACGCGCCATATGGCCGCCCTGCCGCCGGTGCATGCCCGGTTCGCGGCGGCGGGCGCTGCGCTAACCTATCTGATCGACTATCCGATCGCGACCTCGCCGCTCGCGATCGAGGTGTTGCGCGAAGTGATCCGTGACGGGCGTTCCGCGATCGGCACGCAGCTTCATCCCTGGGTCAATCCTCCGCATGTCGAGGACGTGAACGGGTTCAACAGCTTCACCGGCAATCTCCCGCTCGAGCTGCAGCGGGCCAAGCTGGTGGCGCTCACCGAAGCCGTGGAACGTGCAGCCGGGCGCCGGCCGCTTGTCTATCGTGCGGGGCGCTATGGGATCGGGCCGGATACGCCGGCGCTTCTGGCCGAGCTTGGCTATCGGATCGATAGCTCGATGCGCTCGGCCTATGATTATTCGGACGAGGGCGGTCCTGATTTCTCGGCGGTGCCGAATGATGCCTTCCGGATCGGTTCGCTGATCGAGCTGCCGTTCACCACGGTGTTCACCGGCCGAATGCGGCGGGGCGGGGCGGCGCTGCACCGCGGGCTGGGGCGGTTGCCGCATGGCATCGGCGTAGCGTCCCGGCTTGGGCTTCTCTCGCGTGTCGCGCTGACGCCCGAGGACATGCCGCTCGGCGAGGCCAAGGAAGCGATACGGGTCGCGGTGGGTGAGGGGCTGCGGCTGCTGAACTTCGCCTTCCATTCTCCATCGGTAGAGCCCGGTCATACGCCTTATGTCCGGACCGAAGCCGATCTGGCGGCGTTCCTGCGGTGGTGGGACGAGGTGCTGGCGCTGCTCGACAGGCTGGGGGTGCGCTCGGCATCTGTGGACGAGATTGTCGCGGCGGCTTGCAGGCCGGCCTGAGGTTCCGCTAGGGCCGTCTTGCTGGGGGCCTGTAGCTCAATTGGTTAGAGCTGGCCGCTCATAACGGCTAGGTTGCGGGTTCAAGTCCTGCCGGGCCCACCAGCAACTGCTTGCGTGCCCGGCCCCAAGGCCCTAGGGCCGCGATCCGCGTCGGGGAGTGGCGCAGTCTGGTAGCGCGCCTGCTTTGGGAGCAGGATGTCGCAGGTTCGAATCCTGTCTCCCCGACCATTTTTCCGGATTTCAGTCCGGATCCGTTTCGGCTGCGACCCGCGCCGGACCGCTGTCTGCCTTGCCGTCGAGCGCGCGCTGCAGCGCGTCGCGGTCGAGCCGGCCTTCCCAGCGCGCCACCACGATCGTCGCCACGGCGTTGCCGATGAAGTTGGTCAGGCTGCGGCATTCGCTCATGAAGCGGTCGACGCCGAGGATCAGCGCCATGCCTGCCACGGGGATCGAGGGCACGACCATCAGCGTCGCCGCCAGCGTCGCGAAGCCGGCGCCGGTGACGCCGGCTGCACCCTTGGAAGTGAGCATCGCGGTGCCGAGCAGGATCAGCTGTTCGCCCAGCGACAGGTGCACGCCCGTGGCCTGGGCGATGAACAGCGCGGCCAGCGTCATGTAGATGTTGGTGCCGTCGAGGTTGAACGAATAGCCGGCGGGCACGACCACGCCGACCACTTCCTTGTCGCAACCGGCGCGCTCGAGCTTGTCGATCAGCGCGGGCAGGGCGGCTTCGGAGGAGGAGGCGCCGAGGACGAGGAGGAGCTCGGCCTTGAGGTAGCGCAGCAGCTTGAGGATCGAGAAGCCCGCCAGCCAGCCGACGATGCCTAGGACGACGAGCACGAACAGCGCCGAGGTGGCATAGAAGGTCGCGACCAGGCCGCCGAGGTTCCACAGCGCGCCCAGGCCGTGCTTGCCGATGGTGAAGGCCATGGCGCCGAACGCGCCGACGGGCGCCGCACGCATCAGGATCGCGACAAGGCGGAACACGACGGTGCCGAGCTGCTCCACCAGGTCAACCAGCGGGCGGACGCGTTCGCCGAGCCCCGCCAGCGCCACGCCGAACAGGATGGCCACGAACAATACCTGCAGGATCGAGCCGCTCGTCAGCGCGGAGGCGAGGGTGGTGGGGATGATTGCGAGCAGGAAGCCCTGGACCGTCGTCTCGTGCGCCTGCTTCTCGAAGCCAATCACCTTGGCCTCGCTCAGACTGTGCGGATCGATATGCATGCTCGCCCCGGGCTGGACGAGATGGGCGACGATCAGGCCGAGGATCAGGGCCAGCGTGGAGAAGAACAGGAAATAGGCGAGGGCCTTGATCACCACCCGGCCGAGCGAGCCCAGCTCGCGGGCGCCGGCGATGCCGGTGACCAGGGTAAGGAAGATGACCGGCGCGATGATCATCTTGACCAGGTTGACGAAGGCGATGCCCAGCCACTCCAGCGATGCGCCGAATGCGGGCCAGATCGCGCCGACCAGCACGCCCGCCGCGATGGCGATCAGTACCTGGACATAGAGCATTTGCCACCAGCGCTGCGGCCTGGCTGGCTGTTCGGCAAAGCTGGTCGTGACTGCGCCCATTCTCAATCCTCCCCCCACATCCGCACCGGCATAGCGGAGCGCGCGATGGGCCCAAACGGAAAAGGACGCCCCCTTGCGGGAGCGTCCTTCTATCTCTCGGTCCGACCAGAGGCCGGGTGCCGAACAGAGATCAGTGGGCGTTCGCCTCGGCGGCGTCGGCCTTGTTCTCTTCCACGTTCGCGGCGTTCTCGAGAACGGCCTCGGCAGCGGCGTTGGTGGTGTTGTCGGCAGCGGCCTCATAGGCAGCGGCGTTCGCAGCAGCGTCCGCAGCGACGTTCTCGGCGGTGGTGTTGGTGGTGGCGCCACCGCAAGCCGCGAGCGACATCAGGCCGGCGGTCGCAGCAACAATGAGGATCTTCTTCATGTGGTGCTCCTAAAGGAACTCAAACGTTTCGCATCCGGCCCGATTAGCCGTCGCGAACCGTTGGCATAGCGGTCGTTGCGTTTGCGTCAATCGCAAATTCACCCACTGGCAAAATTTAGGACATTTTTTTGCCTAAATCTTGCCAGTTAGCGGCCATCAATGAGTGGGCCCGCCATTCGGTTCCCTCACTCGCCCTCACCCTTGGGGATCGGGCCGATATCCTCGGGAGCGTTGGCGGTCACCGCGAGCATCGCGGTCCAGGCTGCCACATTCTGGCGCAGCTGCACCGGATCGATCTTGTCGAGCGTGTCGTCGGGCGTGTGGTGATAATCGAAATAGCGCAGGCCCGACTGGGAAAGATCGACCACGCCGACACCGGTATTGATTACCGGCCCGACATCGGTGCCGCCATGCGCGGTGCCGCGTCCGCGCGAGATGCCGAGCGGCGCAAGCACGGTGGCGAGGCGATCGGCGATCGACTTGGCGCCCGCGGGCAGGTTTACCTCGAATTTCCAGACGCGGTCGGCGCCGAAATCCGATTCCTGCGCCAGGACATGGCGCTCGTTCGCATGCGCCTTGGCATAGGCCGCGCCGCCAAAGCCACCCGGTTCCTCCGCGCCGAACCAGACGACCCGGATCGTACGCTTCGGCTGGCCGGCGTCCATGATCCGCTTGGCGGCGGCAGTGGTGATCGCCACGCCCGAGGCATCGTCAATGGCGCCGGTGCCAAGATCCCAGCTGTCGAGATGGCCGCCGATCAGGATGATCCCGGCCGAAGGATCGCTGCCCGGAACATCGGCGATGACGTTGCCCGATTCGGCCTCACCCTTCATGCCCGCGGTGATCTGCACGCGCAGTTTCACCGGCCCGCGCTTGAGCAGCCGCTCGAGTTGATCGGAATCCGGGAGGCTGAGGGCGGCGGCGCCGATGGGATTCACACCTGCGGCCCAGCTTGTCACGCCGGTGTGCGGATTCCGATGATAATCGGTGCCAATCGAGCGGATCAGGATCGCCGCGGCGCCCTTGCTCGCCGCAATGCTCGGCCCCGCGCGGCGGGCGCCGCCGAAATAGCCGTATTGCGAGCCATCCTGCGTCGGCGTCATCGAATTGCCGACATAGACGATCTTGCCCTTCACCGCCGCGGCAGGCGCCGCCTGGAGATCGGCGAGCGTGGCAAAGGCGACGACTTCGGCCTCGATCGGCTTCGGACCCGTCGAGCCCGAATTGCCGAGCGCCGCGATGGCGAGCTTCTGCGCGGCGCCGCCCAGCACTTCGGCGGTCTCGATCCCGCGCTCCCACAGCGGCATCTTGTACGTCTCGATATGGACGTTCTTGAAGCCGAGCGCCGTGAGCTTCTTCACCGCCCAGGCACGCGCCCGCGCCTCGGCCTCGGTCGCGGCGAGGCGCTGGCCGACTTCGGTGGTAAGCCCCTCGGTGATCTCCCAGGCGAGATTGTCGCTCAAGGCGGCGTCGCGCAGCGCCACGGGATCGTGCGCGGCGCTCTGGGCCAGAGCGGGGAAGGGCAGGGCGAGGGCGGCGACGGCCGCGAGCAGGGTGCGCTTGGTCATGGCCGGCGACGCTAACCGCCCCCGAAACATTCGGCAATGCGCCGACGGTTTCCACGGCATTTCCGATGCCGTCACGGGCCGATATTCAACCAGCTGGTTGACCAATTCGTTGAATCCCTTGAATCGTTTACACGTGCGGCCGGCACGCAACCTGATCGGTTGAATCAGTGCCGCCGCTGCCCGCCGGAGGGCAGCAGAGGATATCCTACATTGCAAGCGGGGCGTTCCGACGCGCCCGCGTTGCCAATTGACCGTCCGCTCGCTACATCGCCGCCAAACTTCCTGCATATCCAGACCTGCGAACGGAGACCGCCACGTGGCCGCCCAATACGCCTTCGTCATGAAGGACATGACCAAGACCTTCCCCGGCGCTCCCAAGCCGGTGCTCAACAACATCAACCTGCAATTCTACCAGGGTGCCAAGATCGGCATCGTCGGCCCGAACGGCGCCGGCAAGTCGACCCTGATGAAGATCATGGCAGGCATCGACAAGGACTTCTCGGGCGAGGCCTGGCCGGGTGAGAACATCACCGTCGGCTACCTGCCGCAGGAGCCCGAGCTCGATCCGACGAAGAACGTGCTCGAGAACGTCAAGGACGGCGCCCGCGAAGTCGCCGACATGGTCGATCGCTTCAACGCGATCTCGGCCGAGATGGGCGATCCCAAGGACGACACCGATTTCGACGCCCTGATGGAAGAGATGGGCACGCTCCAGGAGAAGATCGACGCGGTCGACGGCTGGACGCTCGACAACCAGCTCGAGATCGCGATGGAAGCGCTGCGCTGCCCGCCGTCGGACTGGGAAGTCGCCAACCTTTCGGGCGGTGAGAAGCGCCGCATCGCGCTTACCCGCCTGCTGATCCAGAAGCCGTCGATCCTGCTGCTCGACGAACCGACCAACCATCTCGACGCCGAGAGCGTCGAGTGGCTGGAAAACCACCTCAAGGAATATGCCGGCGCGGTGCTGATGATCACCCACGACCGCTACTTCCTGGACAATGTCGTCGGCTGGATCCTGGAAATCGACCGCGGCAAGTACTTCCCGTACGAGGGCAACTACTCGACCTATCTTGAGAAGAAGGCCAAGCGTCTCGAGCAGGAGGACCGCGAGGAGTCCGGTCGCCAGAAGGCGATCAAGGACGAGCTCGAGTGGATCCGCCAGGGCCCGAAGGGTCGCCAGACCAAGTCGAAGGCGCGTATCGCCAAGTTCGACCAGCTGGTCGAAGCGCAGCAGAACCGCGCGCCCGGCAAGGCCCAGATCGTCATCCAGGTGCCCGAGCGCCTGGGCGGCAAGGTGATCGAAGTGGAGAACATCTCCAAGGCGTACGGCGACAAGCTGCTGTTCGAGAACCTCTCGTTCACGCTGCCCGCCGGCGGCATCGTCGGCGTGATCGGCCCGAACGGCGCCGGCAAGTCGACGCTGTTCAAGATGATCACCGGCCAGGAGACCCCGGACACCGGCACCATCGAGATGGGCTCGACCGTGCGCCTGGGCTATGTCGACCAGAGCCGCGATCACCTCGACCCGACCAAGAATGTCTGGGAAGAGATCTCGGACGGCCTGGATTACATGAAGGTCAACGGCCACGACGCCTCGACCCGTGCCTATGTGGGTGCCTTCAACTTCAAGGGCGCCGACCAGCAGAAGAATGTCGGCAAGCTGTCGGGCGGTGAGCGCAACCGCGTCAACATCGCCAAGATGCTCAAGAAGGGCGGCAACGTGCTGCTGCTCGACGAACCGACCAACGATCTCGACGTCGAAACGCTGGGCGCGCTGGAAGAGGCTATCGAGAATTTCGCGGGCTGCGCCGTGGTCATCAGCCACGATCGCTTCTTCCTCGATCGTCTCGCCACGCACATCCTCGCCTTCGAAGGCAACAGCCATGTCGAATGGTTCGAGGGCAATTTCGAAGCCTATGAGGAAGACAAGCGCCGTCGCCTGGGCGATGCCGCCGATCGTCCGACCGCACTGGCCTACAAGAAGCTGACGCGCTGATCGGCGTGCCGATCACTTATGAACGCTTCGAGGGCGCGGTGGCAGATGCCGCCGCGCCCTTGCTGCATCTGTGCCATGCGGTCTTCCCCGATTTCACGGATGGGTATCTGCTCGACCGGCTGGCGCGGCTGGAGGACCCGCTGCTCTGGCTGGCGATCGAGAATGGCAGCTGGAAGGGGTTCAAGCTCAGCTATCGGCGCGGCGATGCGCTGCTCTACAGCTGGCTGGGCGGCGTGGTGCCCGAATTGCGGGGGCGGGGCGTGGCTTCCGAGCTGATGCGACGGCAGCATGCGGATGCCGCCATGCTCGGCTATCGCTTCGCCGAGACCCGTACCCGGGCGGCGAACAATCCGATGATCCTGCTCAATCTGCGTCACGGATTCCAGATTGCCGGCTTCGAAAACGACACGAACGGCATGCCGGTAGTGATCCAGCGCAAGCCGTTGCGTTAATACGTAAAATACGGATTTTCCGGAGGTTGCACGACCGGCGAAGGCCCGGATTTCTCGTTTCAGAAATGTTTCGCAACAGAGCTAGAGCCGTAAGGATTCCTATAAATTCCGAGAAACATCTTATTTTTCGGAGTTCAACCATGACGTTGAAGCAGAAGCTGCTTTCCGCACTGGTGATGCTGGGGGTCGTGCTCGGCGCCGTCATCGCAGGCTTTTCCTGGTCCGCGGCCACCAGCCGCCAGGCGCTGCACACGGTGCTTGCGGACCGCGTGATCCCGCTGAAGGACCTCAAGCTCGTCGCGGACAGCTATGCGGTGCACATCGTCGATGCGGCGCACAAGGCGCGCAACGGCAATATCAGCTACGCGCAGGCACTGGAGAATATCCAGAAGGGCAAGACCGATCTCGATGCGGCCTGGAAGCGCTATGCCGCGACCGATGCGACGCCCGACGAGGAAGCGCTGGCCAAGCAGGCCGAAGACGCCATGGCAAAGGCGAATGACGGCATCGGCCGGCTGGAAGCGATGCTGCGTGCCGGCGATCGTGAAGGGATCGACAAGTTCGTCGCCACCGAACTCTATACCGATGTCGATCCGGTCTCGGATACCGTCGGCAAGCTGGTTACCATGCAGATCAGCATCGCCAGCGACGTGACCACCGATGCGCTGGGCTGGGCCAATGTCGCCACCGGCATCGTGGTCGCGCTGGGCCTGATTGCGCTCGCGGTGCTGGGCGGCGCCTTCTACATGGTCACCCGCAAGGTGGTGGCGCCGATCAAGGGCCTGGCCGAGGTGATCCATGGCATGGCGCGCTCCAGCGGGACGACCCAGGTGCCGCATACCGACCAGGCTGACGAGATCGGCGATATCGCCCGTGCGGTCGATGCCTATCTCGAATCGGTGATCGCCAAGGAGCGCGACGCGGCGGCTGCCGCCGCGGAGACGCAGCGCATCGTCACCACGGCGCTGAGCCAGGGGCTGTCGGCGCTGGCCGAAGGCGACCTGACCGAGGAAATCCGCGTGGCCTTCCCGGAGAGCTATGCGACGCTCAAGACCAACTTCAACAGCGCGCTGACCGCGCTGCGCACGCTGATCGCCACGGTCAACGAAGGCGCGGCGGCGATTCAGACCGGCTCGCACGAGATCGCCCAGGCTTCGGAAGACCTGGCGCGACGGACCGAAGGCAATGCCGCCAGCCTCGAGGAAACCTCGGCTGCGCTCAGCCAGATGGACGAGCGGCTGCGCGGCACCGCCCGGGCGGCGAACGAGACGGTGCGCAGCGCCGATGAGGCGATCCGCGTGGTCGGTGATGGCCGCTCGCTCGCCGAGCAGGCAGTCACGGCGATGGGCCGGGTCAGCGAAAGCGCCCGCGGCATCGACGACGTGATCGAGGGCCTCGACAAGATCGCGTTCCAGACGCGGGTGCTCGCGATGAACGCCGCGGTGGAAGCCGGGCGCGCCGGCGAGGCCGGTCGTGGCTTCGCGGTGGTCGCCGACCTGGTCTCGGCGCTGGCGATGCGGGCGGAAGAAGAAGCCAAGCGCGCCCGCGAACAGCTGACCCTGACCCAGGACGAGGTCAGCACGGCGGTCGATGCGGTGCAGCGCATGGACACGGCGCTGGAGGCGATTTCGGGCGGCGTGGGCGCGGTCCACAAGCTGCTCGACGCCATGGCGGCGGACAACCAAGCCCAGTCGACCGCGATCACCCAGATCGTTACCGCGGTGAACGAGATGGACCAGTCGACCCAGCAGAATGCGGCGATGGTCGAAGAGACTTCGGCTGCCTCGCGCAACCTGGCCGAGGAAGTCGGCAACCTGGCCGAACAGGCCGGTCGCTTCCGCACCGGGGACGGTGCTTCGGCTTCCGCGCCGCGCGGCAAGGTGGTCCAGCTCCACAGCGTGGCTGCCTGAGGATCCACCCGGGGGATCGTTCGCCGCCTAGAAGCGGCGGGCGATCCCCATATAGAGTTCGGCATCCGGGCTGGCATGGTTGAGCCCGGCGACGGCGCCGATGTCGAACTGCAGGTTCGAGCGGGGCTGCCAGGCGAAGGACAGGCTGGCGAGCGCCTGGGTGGCGTGGCCGGCGGCGTCCTCGTCGCGGATCGCCTGGAATTCGAGCGCGCTGGTCAGCGACTTTGCCAGCGTGGCGCTGATGCCGGCCGCGCTGCCATAGGCGAGATGGCGGCCATGCCGGTCGCTGTCGACCGCGGCATCGACTTCGGGGGTAAGCGAGAGGCTCAGCGTGTCGTTCAGGCTGTAGCTGAGCGGCACCACCAGGCCGGCCCCCCAGTCGCCCGCGCCGATCGTCGCGCCGCCCGTCGGCAGGCTGGCATAGGGCATGATGGCGGCGGCGAAGCCCGAACCGTCGGGATGCGAGAGATTGTGGCGGACGGCGAGGGTGGTGTCGCCCACGCCGCTACCGTGGGTGACGGTGCCGGCGATGCGATCATGGGTGCGCACGGTGCCGAGCGCGGTCCAGCCGAGCTGGACTTCGGTGTTCGAGGTGACGCCGTAGCGGAGCAGCAGGTCGCCGAAGGTGAAACTGTCGGTGCGCTGGCTCGCGTCGCGGTCGAGCGACCAGTCGGCCAGGCCGCTCTCGACGATCAGATGCCCCTGGTCGACGGTGCAGGCGGGCGTGTCGAGGCCGGGCCGGTCCGGGCAGAGCGGGCGCAGGTCCTGCGCATGGGCGGCAGTGGCGGCGAGCAGGGCAGCGGCGAGACTCATCGGAAGGCGCATGGGAGGTCCATAGCGCCTTCCTTGAGAGAAGTGGACACCGGCCGTGGCAATCGTCCTGCACGGCCGGCCCTGGACGGATCAGCCCTTCTTGGCGGTCAGCGCGTCCACGCTCCACGAACCGCCGCCGGCGGCCGCGAAGAACAGGAAGATGAAGCAGTAGAGCATGATCGCCTCGCCGCCGTTCACCGCCGGGAAGAAGCCCTGCGGCGCGTGGACGAGGAAATAGCCGACCGCGCACATGCCGGAAGCGATGAACGCCACCGGACGGGTGAACAGGCCGATCAGCAGCAGCGCGCCGCCGACCAGCTCGATCACGCCGGCCGCGGTGAGCAGGCCGTTGAGCGGATAGGGGAAGGGGGGCACGCCGAAGAACTTGGAAAGGCCATGCTGCAGGAAGCCGAGACCGGCGACGATGCGCAGGACGCTCAGCAGCTTGTCGGACCAGCTTGCGGGAATGGGCATGAGGTTTTCTCCTCGACCGGCGCGCGTCCTTGCGAGCCGTTTCGAGGCTGAAATGTTTCACTTCATGTCCGAACGGTCAACCGACGCCCGGGAAACCATCCGTTTCCGAAGTGGCTCAGGCCGTGAAGCGCTTGGTGAAGCCCTTGGCGTGCTTGTCCTCCGCCGCCTGGAAGGCCTCGACATGATCGACGACCGCCAGGGGCGGCCCTTCGCGACAGGCTTCGGTAAGCGAGGTCAGCGCCTCGTCATCGCCCTCGGCGAGCAACTCGACCCGCCCGTCCTTGAGATTGCGGACCCAGCCCTTCACGCCGAGCAGCTTGGCGGTACGCACCGCCCAGTCGCGATAGCCCACGCGCTGCACGCGGCCCGACACATAGATACGCTGTGCCGTCATATATCCCCAGCTCATTATTTTACCCGGCCGCAACCCTTCGGCCTGATTGCACTTGTATCAACTTGCAGATTCGAGGGAATCCTTGGGCGCGGCGACTCGTCGCGCCTTAGGGGTAAGTGATCGCAATCACTTCATATTCGCGCTCGCCGGCGGGCAGGCTGACCCGGCGGAGGTCGCCGATCCCGGCGCCGCGCAGGGCACGGGCGAGCGGAGCGTTCCAGCCGACCAGCCCCCTGGCGGCATCGGCCTCGTCATCGCCGACCAGGGTGAGGGTGCGGTGGTTGTCGTCCTCGTCGGCGATCGTGACGGTGGCGCCGAAATAGGCGCGGCTCTTGTCTTCCTGCTGCGCCGGATCGACGACCTTGGCCGCCTTCATCCGCTTCGACAGCCAGCCGAGCCGCCGGTCGATCTCGCGCAGGCGCTTGCGGCCGTAGATATAGTCGCCATTCTCCGAGCGGTCGCCGTTGCCGGCGGCCCAGGAGATGGTCTCGACCAGGGCGGGGCGCTCGGTGGCGAAGAGCTGCTCATACTCGGCCCGCAGCGTCGCATAGCCGGCGGGGGTGATGTAGTTGGGGCGGTCCATCGTCCGCCCGGACTATCAGCCCGGCTTGTTCTTGCCCAGATACCAGCTGGTGTTCGCCGGCCCGCGCGAGCGCGAGCGCTCGGGGTTGAGCAGGTCGTAGACCACGGCGTTCTCGATCACGCGCTGGACGTAGTTCTTCGTCTCGAAGATCGGGATCTGCTCGATCCACTGGACAATGTCACCGCCGGGCAGGCGGGGGTCGCCATTGGCGCGGATCCACTTGTTCACATTGCCCGGGCCGGCGTTGTAGGCCGCGATCGCCAGCGGATAGCTGCCGTAGAGATTGTACATCCGCTGGAAATAGGTCGAGCCGAGCTGGATGTTGTAGTCGGTATCGGAATTGAGCGTGCCGGGGCTGTAGCTCATGCCCAGCTTGGTCGAGACCTCGCGGGCCGTGCCCGGCATCAGCTGCATCAGCCCGCGCGCGCCGGCATGGCTGACCGCGTCGCGATCGAACTGGCTTTCCTGGCGCGCGATGGCGTGGACGATCGTCCAGTAATCCTGCTGCGATGCCGGCACCGCCACGGTCGGGTAGCCCGCCGCGGTATAGTCCGACAGGCCGTTCTGCAGCGCGCTCTTGCCGACCAGCACGCCCAGGTCCGGGCGGCCGATCGCGCGGCTCAGCTCGGCGGCGAGGATATGGTCGCTGTCAGAAGTCGCATCATTGGCGATCTGGCGGATGAACAGGCCCTGGTCCTGGCGATTGCCCATCGTGCCGAGCAGCTGTGCGGCGCGCACCGTCTCCTTCTTGAAGAAGGCATCGCGCACCGCCGGATCGCCGACCCGTGCGTTGAAATCGGGCGGGCGCTTGAGCGGATTGCCGAGCCGCTCGGTGGCGAGCTGGCCATAGAAGACGTCGGGGAAGCCGGCGGCCTGGGTGTAGAACCTGGTCGCCCCGGTCTGGTCGCCAGAGGCTTCGGCGGCGCGGCCGGCCCAGTAGAAGCCCTTGGACTGGGTTGTCGGCGTCTTCGAGCCATGGCCATAGCGATCGAACATGCCGACCGCGTCGCGGCTGCGGCCGAGATTGTTGAACGCCACGGTGCCCGCCAGCCAGGTGAGGCTGGTATAGTCGTCGCGCTCGCCGAGCGGCTGGGCGCTGATATCGGTGCCCGCCGGGAACGCGTCATCGACCTGGCTGGCGATCTGATAGGCGAGGCTGAACTGCCCATCCGACTGGGCGCCGCGCGCCGCGGTAAGCAGCACTTCCATCCACTCCTCGGCGTCGCCGGGCGTGGAAGCGAGCTGGCGCGGCTGGGCGAGATAGGCGCGCATCGCCGGGCTCTGGCCGGTATCGCGCAACCACATCGCGCGATCGGCGATGAAGCCGGGATTGGTGCGGCCGAGCGCAAGCGCGTTCGAGCCCTTCACATCGGCATCCGCCGCCTTGGTGCGGAAGGCGATGCGGGCATCGAAGACCGGACGCATCGCCGGCGAGACATAGGCGAGCTGGCGCTGCGCCGCGCTGAGCGAGCCTGCCCAGAGCAGCCGGTCCATACGCGCATCATGATCCGGCGGGGTGAGCGCGGCCGAGAAGCCGGCGAGCAGCGCGGTTTCGTCGCGCGGGCGCAGCACGCCGTGACGCCAGGCCTGGCGTGCCTGCTGCTCGGCCTCGGCGCGCTTGCCGGAGGCCGCGAGCGCTTCGGCATAGCGGATTCGGCCGGCGGCGGTCAGCGGCGGGAAGCGCTCGAAGAAGCGGATGACGAGGCCAGGAGCCCATGTGCCGCTTTCCAGCACGGTCTCGGCAGCGGCGCGGCGACTCTTCTCGCCGGGCCAGCCGGGATGCATGAGCAGGAAGTTGGCATAGTCGGAAAAGGGATAATTGTCCGACTGCTGCAGGCGCTTCCATTCGATCAGCGCGTCGCCGAGCTGATCTGCCTGGATATAGGGCGGGGGCACGCGGGGAACGCCGGCTTCGAGCGCCACCTTGTACCACTGGATCTGTTCCTGCGTGAGCTGCGACGAGACGGCGAGCCCGGAAACGCCCGCGAACAGCAACGCACTTTTGAGCAGCGGAGCAAGCATACTGGACATGATACGCGTGTCGCTCCTATCTGCCAGCCCCGAATTGGGGAATTAGGGAAGATTTTGAGACCATGTTTTCCGGCTCCATTCCCGCGCTTGTGACGCCGTTCCGTAGCGGCATCTTCGCGGATGAAGATTATCGTGCGTTCGTTGAATGGCAGATTGCTGAGGGCTCTGCCGGGCTGGTGCCGTGCGGCACCACCGGCGAGGCCGCGACGATGCCGAAAGACGAGCATTTCGAAGTCGTCCGCGTCTGTGCCGACCAGGCGAAAGGCCGTGTGCCGGTGCTCGCCGGTGCCGGTTCGAACGACACGCTGGTCGCGATCGAGAATGTGAAGGCATCGCAGGATGCCGGCGCCGATGCGGTGCTGATGGTCCCGCCCTATTACAACCGGCCGAGCCAGGAAGGCATCTTCCAGCATTTCGCGGCGATCGCCGAGAAGGCTGAGCTGCCGATCGTGCTCTACAATGTGCCGGGTCGCACCGTGACCGACATCCAGCCCGCGACGATGGCGCGGATCGTCAAGGCGTTTCCGGGCAAGTTCATCGGCGTGAAGGATGCGACAGGCGCGCTCGCCCGCGTTTCCGAGCAGCGTGCAGGCTGTGGCCACGACTTCATCCAGCTTTCGGGCAATGACGAGACGGCGCTGGCGTTCAATGCGATGGGCGGCACGGGCTGCATCTCGGTGACCGCCAATGTCGCGCCAAAGCTCTGCGCCGAGTTCCAGGCCGCCTGGGCGGCGGGCAACCACGCGCTGGCGCTGGAACTGCACGACCGGCTCTATCCGCTGCATATCGCGATGTTCACCGATGCGTCGCCCGGCCCGGTGAAATACGCAATGACCCGCGTGCGCCAAGGCTTCCCGGAGGAACTGCGCCTTCCGATGACGCCGGCGGGGGAAGCGAGCCGCAAGGCCGTGGACGCCGCGCTGGAGTTTGCGGGCCTGGTCTAGCTCTTATTCCCCTCCCTTCCAGGGAGGGGAGTTTAGACCTTAAGTCCGCTGTTCGCCGCCTGCGTAGTAGGTCGGCACATGGCCGCGGATCCAGGCGTTCTCGCGGAACCACTTGGTCACGATATATTTGGTGCCCTCAAGCACGCGCATGCCTTCGTGCAGCGTGTCATAGTTCGGCGTGCCGTCTTCCATCATGTTGTTCCACATCAGCATCAGCCCCTTTTTCGGGCGGAAGCGGACGCCGGCGCGCGGAAACCAGGTGGCGCCGCCCTCCTCGACATCGTTGAGGTAGATCATCGCGGTCCAGGTGCGCTGCCCGCCGAATTCTAGCATCTTCTCCCAATATTCCGCGCCTTCGTGGAAATAGTCGCAATGCGCGCGGAACTGCTGGCCGGGGGCGTAGCGCTGGCCCTGCAGCGTTTCGGCATTGGCTGGCGGAAGGCCCAGCACATTGGCGATGTGGTCGTCGATGCGCCAGACATCGGCAGCCCAGCGATCGAGATCGGTGGAGCTGCTGGTGCGGAATTCGGGATCCTCATGCGCCGCGAGCAGCGTGGAGGGCCGGGCGGACTCATCGATCATGCCGACCAGGATGTCGCAGTCCGCGTCGCTGAGGAAATCGGGATAGGTGAAGATCTGCGCGGTCTCCACCTTCGCGCGCTTGACCGCGGGATTGGCTTCCAGCTTCGCCACCACTTCGCGGCCGATGCGCGCGCGATTGGGGGACGGGGTTCCCGACACTTTGCCGACTTGCTTGCTCACACCGGCCAATTCGCGCCTGCGGGCTGCAAAAGCAAGAGGCCCGGTCCTTGCGGGCCGGGCCTCCTCTGTCTGGCAAGATGCGGGCTGGCTTACCAGAAGATGTCGTAGATCACGTCGACCACTTCGCCGGTGTCCACATCGACCAGAAGGGCGTCGTTGTAGTAGCGGACCCAGCGATAGGGGCCGTACGCGTCCGGCAGGCGGTAATAATAGGGATCATTGATCCAGTATTGCGACGAGAACAGGATCGAGTTCAGCGTGAAGCCGATCCCGAAGCGACGATAGCCATAGCCCCAGCCCGACGGCGCATAATAGCGCGGCAGACGGTAGAGGCTGCGGTTCGAGGTGCGGTAGCCGCGCCAGTCATAGCGGCGATCGTTGCGCCAGCTGTTGCTCCAGCTCCCGCGATTGCCGCCCCAGCCGCGATTGTTGTCCCAGCCGCGGTTGCGGTCGTTCCAGCCGCGATCGTTGTTGCGGTTCCAGTCGTTGCCGCGGCGATCATTGTTCCAGTTGCGATCGCGGTTGCGATCGTTCCAGTTCGGGTTGCCGCGATCCCACTGGCCGCCGCGATTATTGTCGCGGTTCCAGTCGCGCCGGTCATTGCCGCCGCGATTGCCGTCCCAGCGCTGCTGCGGCTGGGCCTGGGGCGGGGAAACCTGCTGGCCGCCGGGCTGGCCGCCACCACGGTTCCAGCCGCCACGGCCCCAGCCGTTGCCGACATTGCCGCCGCCATTCCAGTCGCGACGCGGCTGCTGCTGGGGTTGGGGTTGCGCCTGCTGCTGCGGGGCCGAGGACTGGCCCCAGCCACCACGGTTGCCGCCGCGATCACCACGATCACCGCGGTTCCCGCGATCGCCACGATCCTGAGAGGGCTGCGAGGCGCCCGAATTGCCGCCGTTGCGGTCGCCGCCACCCCAGTGGCGGCCACGGTCCTGCGCCAGTGCCGGCGGGACCAGAGCAGTTGCGGCGATGATCGCCGCGAGCAAGGTCTTCTTCATCTAGTGTCTCCGCTGGACCGGCACACACGCCGGGCTTCGAGGGTAAACACTCTCTAAAGCCCAGTGGCTGACATGACTCTGAATTCATCTGTCAGCTTATTGAAAGCATCTGAAATAGTTCAGGGTTCCGCCGGCTGGTCCTCCTGAGCGGCGGGTGGCGATGCAGGCTCGGGCGCGTCGCCACGGGCGATGCGGGCGGCATTCTGGATCGCTTCCATCAGTCGCGGGTAAATGCCGCAGCGGCAGATATTGGGGATCGCTTCCTTGATGTCCGACTCGCTGGGATTGCGGTTTGCGCGGATCAGGGTGGATGCGGCCATCACCACGCCCGGGATGCAATAGCCGCATTGGGGCACGTTGGCGGCGATCAGCGCCTGTTGCACCGGATGGCTGCGATCCTTGGACAGGCCCTCGATCGTGGTGACGAACGTGCCTTCAAGCGCGCCGATCGTCACTTCGCAGGCGAGCCGCGCGGTGCCATCGACATCGACGGTGCATGCGCCGCAATCGCCGGTGCCGCAGCCATATTTGGTGCCGGTGAGGTTCGACGCGTCGCGCAATGCCCAGAGCAGGGGCGTGCGCGGGTCCATCTTGTAGGCAACCGGCTGGTTGTTGACGGTAAAGCGAGTCATGGGAGGGGTGTAGCGGGAAACCAGCCGTTTCCGAAACCGGCATTGCGCCGGGCCGTGGCGCACGCGACATCCAGTGCATGACACTTCCCACGCTCTTCGTGCCCCATGGCGGCGGCCCCTGTTTCTTCATGGACCCCAATGGTGGTCCTCCGGATCCGATGTGGCAGCCGATGCAGGCCTATCTGGCCGGGCTGATCGACTCGCTCCCGGAGAAGCCCAGGGCGATCCTGCTGATCTCCGGCCATTGGGAGGAGGAGCAGGTCACGGTGCATGCCGGCAACGGCCAGCCCCTGCTGTTCGACTATTATGGCTTCCCGGAGCACACCTATCGCCTGCGCTGGGATGCGCCCGGCTCGCCGCAAGTCGCGGTGCGGGTGAAGGAACTGCTCGAGGGCGCCGGTTTCCCGGTGGGCGAGGAGCGGGAGCGCGGCTGGGATCACGGCGTGTTCATCCCGATGATGGTCGCAGTGCCGGGGGCGGACATCCCGCTCGTCCAGCTCTCGCTGCGCAAGGACCTCGATCCCGCCGACCATATCGCGCTGGGCAAGGCGCTGGCACCGCTGCGCGATGAAGGCGTGCTGATCGTCGGCTCGGGCATGAGCTTCCACAACCTGCGCGCCCGCGGGCCGCAGGTAACGCCGGTCGCCGACGAATGGGATGACGCGCTTACCGCGGCGGTGACCGATGCCGATCCGGCGCGCCGGGCCGAGCGTGTCGCTGCCTGGGACAAGCTGCCCCACGCCCATTTCGCGCATCCGCGTGAGGAGCATCTCCTTCCGCTGATGGTCGCGCTCGGCGCGGGCGGCGAGGGGCCGGCGGTGTGCGATTACCGAGACCATGTGATGGGATGGACGGTGTCGGGCTACCGCTTCGGCTAGCTCCGACACCCAAGGCGCTACTCCCGCCAGCTCTTGTCCGTCCGGTCCACCAGCCGCACCATTGCCGCGAAGTCCGCCGCGCCCGGGCCGCCGGGAACCTGCGCCATATGGAGGTCGCGCTGGTGCACTGCCACGACTTCGTCCGGCACCACTAGCGGCTCGCCCATCGAGGCGGTGGCGATCTGGATCTCGCAGGCGCGCTGGAGCGACCAGTGCTTGATGAACGCCTCGGGCACGGTGCGGCCCATCACCAGGATGCCGTGGTTCTTGAGCAGCATCACCCGCTTGTCGCCGAGATGCGCGAGCAAGCGTTCGCCTTCCTCGTCACGCACGGTCACGCCCTCGAAGTCGTGATAGGCGATCTGGCCGGAGAAGTTGCAGGCGTAGAAATTGGTCGGACGCAGGCCGCCCTCGACGCTGGCGACCGCCATGCCCGCCGTGGTGTGGGTATGCGCGATGCAATGCGCGTCGGGCAGGTGGCGGTGGAACAGCGAATGCTGGACGAAGCCGGCGCGGTTCACCGGATAGGGTGAGTCGTCGAGCTTGTTGCCGTCGATGTCGATCTTGACGAGGTTGGAGGCCTTCACCTCGGAGAAGTGCAGCCCGAACGGATTGATGAGGAACGCGCCTTCCTCGTCCGGCACCTTCAGCGTGATGTGGTTGTAGATCATCTCGGACCAGCCGAGCATGTCGAACACCCGGTAGCAGGCCGCGAGCTGCTGGCGCGCCTCCCACTCGGCTTCGGTCATTACTTTGCTTGCCAGCGCGGTGGCCATGTTACCTCTCCCAAGGCTTTTTCGTGGATCGGGTATGCCACGTCGGGAGGCCTAGCGGAAGGCGTAAGGCACCACGCTGCGCCGGTCCGGATCGATGGCGATGGCGGAGGCGGCGGGCGGGAAGGCGCGCTGGTCGCAATCGGTGCGCGGGCAGATGCGGCAGCTGGCGCCGATCGGTGTGGCCGCGCCGCCGGGCTTGAGGTCGTCGGCATAGACGAAGTCGGCCGCGTGCAGCTCCTCGCAACCCAGTGCCACCGCATAGCGGCGCGAGGGGCGGGCGTAGCTGCCCGAAGGCTTCACCAGACCCTTCGCCATCGAGACGTAGCGGGTGCCGTCGGGCATCTCGGCGTGCTGGACCAGGATTCGGTCGGGGATCGCCACTGCCTCATGTACCACCCAGAGGGGGCAGGCGCCGCCCAGCGCCGCGAATTGCAGGCGCGTCGCCGAATGCCGCTTGGTGATGTTGCCGGCCATATCGACCCGGCAGAAGAAGAAGGGCAGGCCGGCGGCGCCCGGGCGCTGGAGTGTCGAGAGCCGGTGGCAGGCCTGCTCGAAGCTCACCCCGAAGCGCTGGCGCAGGCGATCGATGTCGTGGCGGACGTCGCGCGCGGTATCCCTGAACGCGCCATAGGGCATCAGCAGCGCACCGGCGGCATAATTGGCCAGGCCGATGTTGAGCAGTTCTCGAGCAGCGGGCGAGGCCAGGCCCGCGTCGTCGACCACCTGGCGCATCTCATTCTCGAACTCATAGCGGACCAGCCGGTGCGCAAGCAGGAAGGCACGGCTCTCTGACGGAAGCGCGCTGTTGACCGCGAGGGTGCGGTCGCGCGGATCGAAACGGCTGAGCTGGCTGCCGTCGCCATCCTCGCCGACCACGCGCACGCCGTGCCAGCGCAGGCGATCCTCCAGTCCCCGGGTGGGGCGATCGGGATCGAGGTCGCCGGCGAGCGTCTCGGCCGAGCGATCGACGGCGTCGATATAGTTGCCCTCGGCCTGGAACCAGTCGCGTACCTCCTCCCAGGGGAGCGGGGCTGCATCACTCGAGCCGCTGTCGTAGCGGTCGTCGAGCACGCGAAGCTGTTCCTGGCTGCGGCGCCAGGCTTCGTGGAGCGCGACCATGCGGCGGGCAAGCAGCGGCTGCTGCTCGATGCCGCGCCGGACATCGCTTTCCTCCATCCGCTCGGCGGGGACGCTGGCATCGGTGGCGGCATCGATCGTGCGGAGCAGGGAGGTGCTGGACTCGGCGTCACCGAACGGCTCGAGCGGGAATTCGCGGGACAGCGCTACCAGCACGATATCGGTGATCGGCCGGTCGTTGTTCTCGATCTGCGAGAGATAGGAAACCGAGATGCCGAGCCGCGCGGCCATGGCTGCCTGGCTGATCCCCGCGCGCTTGCGCAGCTCGCGCAGGCGAAAGCCTTCGAAGACCCGGCGGCGGGGGGAGGTCGTCAAATCCCCCTCCCTGGAAGGGAGGGGTTAGGGGTGGGTGTGGGCCTGGTGATACTTCCACCGATGAACTTGGTCCCTCCGTATCGCGGGCAAGTACCCACCCCCAGCCTCTCCCTTCCAGGGAGGGGGGCAAGAAGGGCGAGGCGGAGCGATCTGCGCATGTCCGCAGTATATCTGCAAACCCGCACGATACAACTTTGCAACATTGCATTTGCGAAGGACGCATGTCCCGATGCAGAGGCAGCCAATTCCAAGGGGAACCGCATGTCGTCGACGATCGAGGAACTGGAACGCCGCCGCGCTGCCGCCCGCCTGGGCGGTGGGCAGAAGCGGATCGACGCGCAGCACGCCAAGGGCAAGCTCACCGCGCGTGAGCGGATCGAAGTGCTGCTCGACCAGGGATCGTTCGAAGAACTCGACATGTATGTCGAGCACAACTGCGTCGACTTCGGCATGCAGGACCAGATCGTCCCTGGTGACGGCGTCGTTACCGGATCGGGCACGATCAACGGCCGCCTCGTCTTCGTGTTCAGCCAGGACTTCACCGTGTTCGGCGGTTCGCTCAGCGAACGTCACGCGCAGAAGATCTGCAAGATCATGGATATGGCGATGAAGGTCGGCGCGCCCGTGATCGGGCTCAACGACAGCGGCGGCGCACGCATCCAGGAGGGTGTCGCGTCGCTCGGTGGCTATGCCGAGGTGTTCCAGCGCAACGTGCTGGCATCGGGCGTGGTGCCGCAGCTGAGCCTGATCATGGGCCCGTGCGCCGGCGGCGCGGTCTACTCCCCCGCGATGACCGACTTCATCTTCATGGTGAAGGATTCATCGTACATGTTCGTCACCGGCCCAGATGTAGTGAAGACCGTTACAAACGAGATCGTCACGCAGGAGGAACTGGGTGGTGCGGTGACGCATACCACGAAGTCGGGGGTCGCCGACGTGGCCTTCGATAACGACATCGAGGCGCTGCTCGCGGCCCGCGACTTCGTGGACTTCCTTCCCGCCTCGAACCGCGAAGAGGTGCCCGAGCGGCCGAGCGACGATCCCTGGGATCGCCTCGAGCCCAGCCTCGACAGCCTGATCCCGCCGAGCGCGAACCAGCCGTACGACATGCACGAGCTCATCAAGAAGACGCTCGACGAGGGCGAGTTCTTCGAGCTGCAGCCTAGCCATGCCGGCAATATCCTGATCGGCTTCGGCCGGATCGAGGGGCGCACGGTGGGCGTGGTCGCCAACCAGCCGATGGTGCTGGCCGGGTGCCTGGACATCAATTCGTCGAAGAAGGCGGCGCGGTTCGTGCGCTTCTGCGACGCGTTCGAGATCCCGATCGTGACCTTTGTCGATGTGCCGGGCTTCCTGCCGGGTGTCGGCCAGGAGCATAGCGGCATCATCAAGCACGGCGCCAAGCTGCTCTATGCCTATGCCGAGGCGACAGTGCCCAAGATCACCGTCATCACGCGCAAGGCCTATGGCGGCGCCTATGACGTGATGGCCTCGAAGCATCTGCGCGGCGACCTCAACTATGCCTGGCCGACTGCCGAGATCGCGGTGATGGGCGCCAAGGGTGCCGTGGAGATCATCTTCCGTGGGCGTACGCCGGAGGAGATCGCCGAGCGGACCGCCGAATATGAGGCACGCTTCGCCAATCCGTTCGTTGCGGCATCGAAGGGTTTCGTGGACGAAGTGATCCTGCCGCATTCGACGCGCCGGCGGATCGCCCTGGGGCTTCGGAAGCTGCGCAACAAGCAGCTCGAGAACCCTTGGAAGAAGCACGACAATATCCCGCTGTAGGAGGTCGCGATGATCTTCATCGTTGTCTGGACGTGCCTTATCCTTGGCTTCGTGGTTTTTGCCTTTCGGCAGGGCATCCGCGCGCTGCGAACGGGTGTTGCGAGTGGAAACCTCGGCTGGAAGGCAATTCGGCGTGCGGACAGCCCGATATTCTATTGGGCGGCGACGATCTGGCCATTTTTCGTCGGTTGCGTCGGACTGGGGATTTTGGGCTTCGGCCTCTCGGCCGTGAATTGGAAGATAGTCGGATGAAACTCGGCCGCCTCAACCATGTCGGCGTTGCGACGCCTTCGATCGAAGCGTCGATCGCCTTCTACCGCGACGTGATGGGCGCGGAGGTGATCCGCGAACCGTTCGACCTGCCGGCGCAGGGGGTGAAGGTTTGCTTCGTCGATACGCCGAACAGCCAGATCGAGCTGATCGAGCCACTGGGCGAAGGCTCGCCTATCCACGGCTTCCTCGCCAAGAACCCGGCGGGTGGGCAGCATCACCTCTGCTACGAGGTGCCCGACATCCACGAAGCCAAGGCCTGGTTCGAGGCGAAGGGCGCCAAGGTGCTCGGCGAGCCGCGCATCGGCGCGCATGGCACGCCGATCTTCTTCGTCCACCCCAGGGACATGGGCGGGGTGCTGACCGAGATCATGGAGACGCCGCGTGATCATTGATCCTGTATTCCCTCTCCCCTTGTGGGAGAGGGAGGGAGCGACGCAGTCGCGGAAGGGTGAGGGGGCTGTGTCTCCCTACGTCCCCCTCATCCTTCCCGCTGATTGCATCAGCGGGCCCCTTCCTTCTCCCACAAGGGGAGAAGGAGTTTGACCGACAAACCGACACTCGACCAATGGTCTGCCGCCGCTTCGAAGGAAGTGAAGGGCCGCGACCTGACCTGGCACACGCCAGAAGGGATCGAGGTCAAGCCGCTCTATACGGCCGAGGACGTGGCCGGGATCGATCCCGGCCTGCCGGGCTTCGCGCCGTTCACGCGCGGCGTGCGTGCGTCGATGTATGCCGGGCGGCCCTGGACGATCCGCCAATATGCCGGCTTCTCGACCGCGGAGGAATCCAATGCCTTTTACCGCCGCAACCTTGCGGCGGGGCAGAAGGGGCTGAGCGTCGCCTTCGATCTCGCCACCCACCGTGGCTATGACAGCGACCATCCGCGCGTCACCGGCGATGTCGGCAAGGCGGGCGTGGCGATCGACAGTGTCGAGGACATGAAGATCCTGTTCGACGGGATCCCGCTCGATCAGATGTCGGTTTCCATGACGATGAACGGCGCGGTGATCCCGATCCTCGCCTTCTTCATCGTCGCGGGCGAGGAGCAGGGCGTCGACCGGAGCCTGCTCGACGGGACCATCCAGAACGACATCCTCAAGGAGTTCATGGTCCGCAACACCTATATCTATCCCCCCGAACCGAGCATGCGGATCATTTCGGACATTTTCGCATATACAAGCGCGAACATGCCGAAATTCAACAGCATTTCGATCTCCGGCTATCATATGCAGGAAGCCGGGGCGACGCAGGTGCAGGAGCTCGCCTTCACCATCGCCGACGGCATGGAATATGTGAAGTATGGTGTCGCCAGCGGGCTGGATATCGACAAGTTTGCAGGGCGTCTGAGCTTCTTCTTCGCAATCGGTATGAACTTCTTCATGGAAGTATCGAAATTGCGGGCAGCTCGTGTGCTCTGGCACCGGGTGATGACGAAGCTGGGGGCGCAGGACGAGCGGAGCAAGATGCTGCGCACGCACTGCCAGACCAGCGGCGTCTCGCTGACCGAGCAGGACCCCTACAACAACGTCATCCGCACCACGATCGAAGCGATGGCGGCGATGCTGGGCGGCACGCAGAGCCTGCACACCAACGCACTCGACGAAGCGATCGCGCTGCCGACCGACTTCTCGGCCCGCATCGCGCGCAACACCCAGCTGGTCATCCAGGAGGAGACCGGCATGTGCAATGTCGTCGATCCGCTGGGTGGCTCCTACTATATCGAGAGCCTGACCCAGGAGCTGGTCGACAAGGCCTGGGAGATCATCGAGCGCGTCGAAGCCGAGGGTGGCATGGCCAAGGCCGTGGCGGCCGGCTGGCCCAAGGCGATGATCGAGGAGGCGGCGGCGGCGACCGCGGCGCGGATCGATCGCGGCGAGCAGGTGATCGTCGGCGTCAACAAGTATCGCAAGGCCGAGGAAGAGCCGATCGACATTCTCGATGTCGACAACCATGCCGTGCGCGAGGCGCAGATCGCCCGGATCAAGCGGGTGAAGGCGAGCCGTGACGAGGCGGCATGCCAGGCGGCGCTGTTCGCGCTGCAGGAGGGCGCGCGGGGCAGCGACAATCTCCTCGCACTGGCAGTCGAGGCAGCGCGTGCGCGTGCCACGCTCGGCGAGATCAGCGCGGCGATGGAGGCGGGCTTCGGGCGCTATGCCACCAAGCCGACGCCGGTGCAGGGCATCTATGGCGGTGCCTATCAGGACGACGTGACCTGGGAGCGCCTCAAGGATGGCGTGAACGCCACCGAACGCCGCCTCGGCCGCAAGCCGCGCATGCTCGTCGCCAAGATGGGCCAGGATGGGCATGACCGGGGCGCGAACCTCGTCTCCTCGGCGTTCGGCGACCTCGGCTTCGAAGTGGTGCCGGGCCCGCTGTTCCAGACCCCGCAGGAAGCCGCGGCGCTGGCGATCGAGAGCGATGTCGATGTCGTCGGTGCCTCCAGCCTCGCCGCGGGCCACAAGACTTTGATCCCCGAGCTGATCCGCGAGCTGCAGGATGCGGGCAGGGCGGACATCAAGGTGATCGCGGGCGGAGTGATCCCCGCGCAGGACTATGAGTTCCTGCGCGAAGCCGGCGTGCAGGCGATCTTCGGGCCGGGCACCAACCTTGTCAAAGCCGCCGAAGAAGTGCTCAGGCTCCTAGGGCACAATATGCCCCCTGTGGAGGAAGCCGCCGAATGAGCGAAATCGATGAGGAGTTGGTGGAAGCCGGCGACGGCGAGACCCTGCTCTACGACTATTTCAAGCACCTGACCTCGCTGTGCATCGTCTCGCTGGGCGGCGTGCTCGCGCTGGTATCCGGTGGCAAGAACCTGCCGCCCAATGCGGTCATCGCGGTGCTGCTGGTGCTTGCGCTGGCGGGGCTGCTGTCCTTCTCGGGCGCAGGCGAGATCGTCCGCGCGCGCTTCCAGCGCAGGCCAGTGCACAAGAGCCTGAACCTCTGCCGGATCGCCGCACCCGTGCTGCTTTCCGTCGGGGTCGGCATGTTCGTTTATCTTTTTACCCGGACCCTGCAACCATGACCCGTAATGACTGGACCCGCGACGAGATCGCCGCGCTGTTCGACCTGCCGTTCACCGAACTCGTCTTCCGCGCCGCCGAGGTCCATCGCGCCAACCACGCGCCGAACGAGGTGCAGCTCTCGACGCTGCTCTCGATCAAGACCGGCGGCTGCCCGGAGGATTGCGGCTATTGCAGCCAGTCGGTCTCGGCCGAGACGGGCCTGAAGGCGACCAAGCTGATGGACGTGCGCCAGGTGCTGCAGGCTGCGGCCCAGGCCAAGGATCACGGCTCGTCGCGCTTCTGCATGGGCGCCGCCTGGCGCAATCCCAAGGATCGCGACATGCCCGCCATCGTCGAGATGGTGCAGGGCGTCCGCGCGATGGGCATGGAAACCTGCATGACGCTGGGCATGCTCAGCGAGAAGCAGGCCCAGATGCTCGCCGATGCCGGGCTCGATTACTACAACCATAACATCGACACCTCGCCCGAGCGTTATGCCGAAGTGATCACCACCCGGACGTTCGAGGAGCGGCTCGACACGCTCGAGCATGTCCGCGAGGCGGGGATCAACGTCTGCTGCGGCGGCATCGTCGGCATGGGCGAGACCCGGCCGGACCGGGTCGGCTTCATCCATGCGCTGGCGACGCTGCCGGTGCATCCGGGCAGCGTGCCGGTGAACGCGCTGGTGCCGATCAAGGGCACGGTGCTGGGCAACATGCTCGCCGACACGCCGCTGGCGCAGATCGACGATATCGAGTTCGTCCGCACGATCGCGGTGGCGCGGATCACGATGCCGGAGAGCATGGTCCGCCTGTCGGCCGGCCGCGAGAGCATGAGCGACGCGACCCAGGCGCTGTGCTTCCTGGCCGGCGCCAACTCGATTTTCACTGGCGACAAGCTGCTGACCGCAGGCAATGCCGGCGACGACAAGGATTCAGCGCTGTTCGCCCGGCTGGGCGTGGTGCCGATGCAGGCCGAGGTGAAGGTGGAGCTGGAGGCGGCGGAGTGATCCTGGCCGCCCTCTTCCTCGCGCAAGCGGTGGCGTCAGGGCCGGATTGCGGCAAGGCTGTCGGCATCATTGCGCAGGATCAGTGCCGGCTTGCGGAATCGCTAAAGGTGCGGCGGGTCGATTGCGAGACGCAGAGGACCCAGTCCGAAATGAATATCTGTTCCTACCGGGACTTCCTGCGCGCGGATATCGCGATGAACCAGGCCTGGAGCAGGGCAGCGGGGTTTGCGAAGCGCGGAGGAACCGAGGTTCTGGGCGATCCGAAGGAGCATGGCAGGCTCCTGGTCGCGCAGCGTGCCTGGATCACGTTCCGCGATGCGCATTGTGCGGCGACAACGGGGCCGCGCGAAATCGGCGGATCGATGTGGCCGCTTATGCGCAACGGTTGCCTGACCGAACTTACTCAGGAACGAACCAAGCAGCTGCGTGAATACGTGGAGCCAAATAACTGATGTTCAAGAAGATCCTGGTCGCCAATCGGGGCGAGATCGCATGCCGCGTCATGCGTACCGCCAAGAAGATGGGGATCGCCACCGTGGCGGTCTATTCGGACGCTGATGCCCGTGCCCCGCATGTGCTGATGGCGGATGAAGCGGTGCGGCTCGGGCCGGCGCCGGCGGCGGAGTCCTATCTCAAGGCCGAGCTGATCCTGCTGGCCGCCAAGGAGACCGGGGCCGATTGCATCCATCCCGGCTATGGCTTCCTCTCCGAGCGCGAGAGCTTCGCCAGGGCTTGCGCCGAGGCGGGGATCGCCTTTGTCGGGCCGCCGCCGAATGCCATTGCCGCGATGGGCGACAAGATCGAGTCCAAGAAGCTGGCCAAGGCCGCTGGCGTCAACGTCGTGCCCGGTTTCGTCGGGGTGATCGAGGATACCGAGCATGCCGTCCGCATCTCGAACGAGATCGGCTATCCGGTGATGATGAAGGCCTCGGCCGGCGGCGGCGGCAAGGGCATGCGGCTTGCCTGGAGCGAAACCGATGTCCGCGAGGGCTTCGAGGCGACCAAGCGTGAGGGCCTGGCGAGCTTCGGCGACGACCGCGTGTTCATCGAGAAGTTCATCGAGAGCCCGCGCCATATCGAGATCCAGGTGCTGGGCGACCAGCATGGCAACATCGTCTATCTCGGCGAGCGCGAATGCTCGATCCAGCGGCGCCACCAGAAGGTGGTCGAGGAAGCGCCATCGCCGTTCGTGTCGCCCGAAATGCGCAAGGCGATGGGCGAGCAGGCCGTCGCTCTGTCCCGCGCCGTCGGCTATTTCAGCGCCGGCACGGTCGAGCTGATCGTCTCGGGTGCCGACAAGACCGGGCAGGGCTTCTACTTCCTCGAGATGAACACCCGGCTGCAGGTCGAGCATCCGGTGACCGAGGCGGTGACCGGGCTCGATCTGGTCGAGCAGATGATCCGCGTCGCCTATGGCGAGAAGCTGGCCTTCACCCAGGACGACATCAAGCTGACCGGCTGGGCGATCGAGAACCGCGTCTATGCCGAAGATCCCTATCGGGGCTTCCTGCCGAGCACCGGCCGGCTGGTGCGCTATCGCCCGCCCGCGAGCGAGGAGACGCCCTATGGCGTGCCTGGCACGCGCGGCGACCATGGCTATGTCCGCGTTGACGACGGCGTGACCGAGGGCAGCGAGATCTCGATGTTCTACGACCCGATGATCGCCAAGCTGATTACCTGGGGCGAGACCCGCGACGAGGCGGCGGACCTGCAGGTGGCGGCGCTCGACCGGTTCCGGATCGACGGCATCGGCCACAATATAGATTTCCTCTCCGCGCTGGTCCAGCATCCGCGTTTCCGCGAGGGCGCGATCACCACCGGGTTCATCGCCGAGGAATATCCCGAGGGCTTCCACGGTGCGCCGGCATCGGACTCTCTGAAGCGCAAGCTGGCGGCACTGGCGGCAGTGATCGACCTCGAACGCGCCGAGCGCGCCGCGGCGACCTCGGGGCAGCTCAACGGCCCGGTCGATGTCGGCGAGGAACGCGTGGTACTGATCGGAGGCGAGCGGTTCGCGGTCGTGGTGGACGAGGACGTCACCGTCGATGGCCAGCCGATCGAGATCGACGGCGAATGGCAGGCGGACAATCTGATCCTTTCCGCGACGATCGACGGGGCGCCGCTCAGCGCCGGGGTGGTGCGCAAGGGGGCCGCCTGGAAGCTTACTGCGCACGGCGCCTCGCACCTGGTCGAAGTCTACCCGCCGCACATCGCGCAGTTCCGGCATCACATGATCGAGAAGGTGCCGCCGGACATGAGCAAGTTCCTGCTCGCGCCGATGCCGGGCCTGCTTACCCAGCTCCATGTGTCGCCCGGCGACAGGGTCGAGGCCGGCCAGCCGCTTGCGGTGGTGGAAGCCATGAAGATGGAGAACATCCTGCGCGCCGAGAAGGCCGCGGTGGTGAAGGCCGCCAATTTCGGGCCCGGCGACAGCCTGGCGGTCGACGCAGCGATTCTCGAGTTCGAATAAGGGAAGGGGGGGGGGGGGGGGGGGCCCCCCCCCCCCCCCCCCGCCCGGG
>NZ_JASATQ010000032.1:0-52252 GCF_038440415.1 Sphingomonas sp. OTU376
CCCCCGCCCCCCCCCCCCCCCCGCCCCCCCCCCCCCCCCCCCCCCCCCCCCCCCCCCGCCCCCCCCCCCCCCCCCCCCCCCCCCCCCCGGGGGAACAGGTTGGTGGTGGGCTCAGGCCTCCACAACCTCGCGATAACGCGGCGCGACGTCGCGCTTCGAAAGGTGCGGGCCCATGGCGAGGCGAGCCTCGGTATAGGCGGTGTACAACCCCTCGTCGGCGAGCGGCGGGATCGTCACGGTCTCGCCCCGGTCGAAACCGAGCAGCGCCGCGTTGACCAGATCGTCCACGCCCATCACGAAATCGGCCGGGAAGCTGTCGACGTCCTTGCCCGACCGCTCCCAGATCTCGGTGCGGGTAGCGCCGGGCAGCACCGCCTGGACGCGCACGCCGAGCGGCTCGAGCTGGCCGGCGAGCGAGAGCGACAGGTTGAGCAGGAAGGCCTTGGAGCCCGAATAGGTGCCGTCATACATCTCCGGCACGAAGGCGAGCACCGATGCGATGTTGATGATCGCACCGCGCCCGCGTGCCTTGAACGCCTTGCCGGCGGCCGAAGCGAGCAGGGCGGGGGCGGTGATGTTGAGTGCGATCAGCCGCTCGATCGCCGGCCCCTCATTGTCGAGCAGCCCGCCGTTCAGCGACATGCCGGCATTGTTGACCAGCAGGGTGATCGCTTCGTCGGTGGCGAGGCGCTTAGCGACGCGGTCGAGATCGTCGCCATCGGTGAGGTCGGCGGGAAACACTTCGACGGTATGGCCGGTCTCGGCGGTGAGGCGCTCGGCCAGCGCCTGCATGCGTGCGGTATCGCGGGCAACGAGGATCAGGTCATGGCCGCGCTTCGCCAGCCGGTCTGCATATACGGCGCCGATGCCGGTGGAAGCGCCGGTGATCAGGGCGGTGCCAAGGGTGGAATCAGTCATGGGTCGTCTCCGAAGCGGCCCGGAGATCGAGTCGCTTGCAATTTAATAGTGAGTCACTATCATTATGCAATGGATATGAGCGAAGAAAAAAATCGGACCTGCTGCCCGGTCGCCCGTGGGCTGGAAAAGGTCGGGGATGCGTGGAGCATGCTGATCCTGCGCGATCTCTCGCTCGGCTTGCGCCGGTTCGAGGAGCTGCGGGTGAGCCTGAAGATCGCGCCGAACATCCTCACCGCGCGGCTGCGCGCGCTGGGCGAGGCGGGGCTGGTGGAGAAACGGCGCTATAGCGAGCGCCCGCCGCGGGACGAATATGTGCTGACCGAGGCCGGGCGCGATTTCCTGCCGGTATTGCACGTGATCGGCGAATGGGGCCGGCGCCACAATGGCGAAGGCGGCACCAGCCGGCTGGTCGATATGGAGACCGATGCGCTGGTCGAGCCGATGGTGATCGACCGGCTGACCGGCAAGCCGCTGGCCGATGCGAAGCTGCGCCTGGCGCAGCCGGACGATCCGCTGGTGTCCGGCGCGGCGCCGAAGCGCTCGTGGTTGCTGGACTGAGGCTGTGCTCCCGGATCAATCCGGGATGTAGAAGCTCCACAGGTCGCTCTGCAGCTTGTGGGCGGCGAAGCGGACCGGGCGGGTCTTCGGGCCGATCTCGCAGATCATGTGCGAGAGGATATCGACCGGCACCATCGGATCGGGCAGGCGGACGGTCTCCGCGTTGATCCAGCGCCATTCTTCCTTCCAGACCTGACGGTTCTGGATGGTCAGATTGTCGCCCTTGCGCCCGACGTGCAGGTGCCGCCAGCCCATATCATGCCTCTTCGATTGAATCCCTGTTTCAGCATTATAGCGGGCAGGGACCTTTCGAATCGGCACCTGGCCGCCTTTATTTGCTCCGCAGGCCCGAGACGGTGAGCCCCGGGGTGATGAACTCGATATCGGTCTTGAGGTGGAGCAGGCGCAGGCCGTCGCGCTCCAGCACCCGGGCCAGGGCAGGGGCGAACTGCTCGGTCGTCTCCACCGTCTCGGCCCAGCCGCCATAGGCGCGGGCGAGCGCGGCGAAATCCGGATTCTTCAGCGTCGTGCCCGAGAGGCGCGTGGGGTATTCGCGCTCCTGGTGCATGCGGATCGTGCCATAGGTCGAGTTGTCGATCAGCAGCACGATCAGGTTGGCGTCATGCTGGACGGCGGTGGCAAGCTCCTGGCCGTTCATCATGAAGTCGCCGTCGCCGGCGAGCGCGACCGCGGTGCGATCGGGGAAGCGGATCGCCGCGGCCACCGCCGCGGGCACGCCATAGCCCATCGCCCCGGCAGTGGGGGCGAGCTGGGAGGGGTGGGCAGCATAGGGCCAGTAGCGATGCCACCAGCTCGAGAAATTGCCCGCGCCGTTGCAGATGATCGTGTCCGCCGGCATCGCCGCGCGCATCGCCGCGACGCACTGGCCGAGATCGAGCGCCACGCCGTCGCGGGGCTTGGGGGTGGACCAGTCGAGCCACTCGGCATGTGCCTGCTCGGCGTCGAAGCTCGGAAGCTCGACGTCCTCATCGGCGGCCAGCGTCGCCGCGAACTCGAACGGTTTGGCGCAGATCGGCAGGTCGGCGAGATAGACGCGGTTGAGCTCGTTCGGGTCCGGATGGACGTGGATCAGCGTCTGGCCGGGATGATCGGGCGTGACCAAGGTATAGCCGTCGGTCGTCGCTTCGCCGAGGCGGGCGCCGACCACCAGCAGCAGGTCGGCATCCCTGATCCGCTGGACCAGCTTCGGGTTCGGGCCATAGCCGAGATTGCCCGCCCAGACCGGCGAGGTGTTGGGGATCGCGTCCTGGCGGCGGAAGGCACCGGCGACGGGCAGGGCGATGCGCTCGGCGAACTTGAGAAAGGCCTCGCCGGTCTCGGCATCCCAGCCGGCGCCGCCGACGATCGCGACCGGGCGCTTGGCCTGTTCCAGCAGCGCATACATCTGGTCGAGGTCATAGCCGTCGGGCGCCTGGAGCGGCGGCGCGAGCTCGGGCCGGTCGACAGCCTCGACTTCGTCGCACAGCATGTCCTCGGGCAGGGCGATCACCACCGGGCCCGGTCGGCCGGACATGGCCACGGCATAGGCGCGGGCGACATATTCGGGGATGCGGCGGGCGTCCTCGATCTTGGTCGCCCATTTTGCGAGCGGCGCGAACATCGCGGGGAAATCGACTTCCTGGAAGCCTTCGCGGTCGCGCATGCCGCGGTCGACATCGCCGATGAACAGGATCATCGGCTGCGAATCCTGCATCGCGACATGCACGCCGATCGAGGCATTGGTCGCGCCCGGGCCGCGGGTGACGAAGGCCACGCCCGGCTTGCCGGTCATCGCGCCATCGGCGCAGGCCATGAAGCCGACTCCGCCTTCCTGGCGGCAGGTCACCACGTCGATCCGCGGCGTGTCGTGCAGCGCGTCGAGCACGGCGAGGAAGCTCTCGCCCGGCACGTGGAAGATGCGGTCGCAGCCCTGCGCAACCAGATTGTCGACGAGGATCCGGCCCCCGGTACGTTTCGCGGTCATGCGCCTTGTCTAGCGAGGCCGCGCGGCCAGACCAACCCGTGCGATCGTTACCGGCATATAGGCGCAGGCAATGGCGCGCCCGGCCGCGAACTATGTCCGATCCGGAGTCTTCTGCCCCGCCCGATGCTGTTCGGCGTCCCCGTCCCACGATAGAAAACGGTACGAAAGGGGAACAGATATGGCTGGCGATTTCAAGTCCGCGTTCGATGCGTGGCTCGTCTTTCTGAACGATCTCGGCTTCGTCGCCGAAGCGCAGCTCAACCCTCCGGCGACCAGGGCGGCGATCATGGCGGTGGAAGCGGAAATCGGCTTCCGCCTCCCCGACGACCTGCGGGAACTCTACCTGCGGGCGGACGGGCAGAAGCGCTTCCATGCGCCCATCGATCCCACGCCCGGTACGATCGTGACGCCCCTGTTCGGCGGATATGAATTCGCTTCGCTCTCCCGCGCGCTCGATGATTATCGGACCTGGGTGGACGTCATCGACGAATGGGGCGACGAGAGTGACCCGAACGAATGGATCACGTTGCGCGCGGGCGATCCGCCGGTCGCGCGCGAATATTTCCGGCGCGGCTGGTTTCCGTTCGCAATCGATGGCGGGGGAAATGCCTATGCGGTCGATCTCGCGCCGGTTCCGGGCGGTAGCCATGGGCAGATCATCGTGATCGGCAGCGACGAGGACGAGCGCCAGGTGCTGGCGCCGGGGCTCACGGCATTCCTTGTCGCGGCGGCCCAGTGCGAGCCGGTCTGGGAGGAGGGCGATGGTCCGCTGCGCTTTTTCGAGATAGAGCTCTGATCCAGGAACGGCGATAGTGCGGAGGCCCCATGCTCATCATCGGCAACCATGTCTCGCCCTATGCCCGCAAGGTGTTCGTCGCGCTTGATCACAAGGGCGTCGACTATGAGATCGATCCGATCGTGCCGTTCTTCGGAACCGAGGAATTCACCCGGGTAAGTCCCTTGCGCCGGATTCCGGTGCTGATCGACGGCGATCTGCTGCTCAACGATTCGACGGTGATCGCCGAATATGTCGATGAGCGCTGGCCCGAGCCGCCGCTGATGCCGCGCGCCGCCGCCGACCGGGCAAAGGCGCGTTGGATGGAGGAGTTTGCCGACAGCCGGCTGGGCGACCTGATCATCTGGCGGCTCTTCTACCAGAAGACGATCGTCCCCTATGTGTGGAAGCGTGAGATCGACCATGCGCTGGTCGAGAAGACGGTGACGCAGGACCTGCCCGAGGCGCTCGATTGGATCGAGGCGCGGGCGCCGGGCGAGGGCTTCCTGTTCGATCATGTCTGCACCGCTGATTTCACCTATGCCTGCTTCTTCCGCAACGCTTCGCTCGCCGGGTTCGAGGTAGATGCGGAACGCTGGCCGCGAACCGCGAACTGGCTGGAGCGGGTCCGCGCGGTGCCGGCGTTCGCGGGGACGATGCCGCTTGAGGCGGCTATCTTCGGGGTGCGCTCGGCGGACCGGGCGGAGGCGCTGCGGGCGGCGGGCGCGAAAGTGGCCGAGCACAGCTATGGCGACCGGACGGCGCAGCGCTCGATCATGCTGGAAGATGGGCCAGCGGTCGGAGGAAGCTAGACTATCACGCTCTGGATCGGGGCCGGATAATGTCTGACGAACTCCCATCCCTTGCCGCTCTTTTGCAGAACGATCGCATCGCGCGAGTTTTTATCGGCCACTTCGACGAATGCGAAGCTCCCGGAAAAAGCTGGCGTGGAAAGCGTGGCCCTGGTCCTGCAATCCAGTTTCAGCGCATTGTCGATGAGGCTTTCCAGATCGAGCGCGAGGCTCACGTCCCTGGATTGGGCAAGTTCGTCCGCGCGAAGGATCGCGGCGTCCCTCACCTTGTCACGCCAGGGGATGTGATAGCCTGAGGGCCGCCTGGTCTTGAGCGCCAGGCAGGTCGTTACGGGCTGTGCCTTCGCCACCTTCTCGAGGACCGCCCGCTCATCCGCGGTTGCCGGCGGCAGCAAAAGCCAGGCGACGCCGAGGGCGCCCGCCAAAGCCAGTGCCAGGAGGGTGAACCGGAAAAGGGTGGGCCGGCGCAACTGCACGGCCGGAGCGTGCCCGAAGTATGTGGGACGGGCAATGCCGACATGCGGCCGTTATGGGGCTTGTCCCTGCCGCATCTCCCGAACGGAAAAGGGCCACGCGGTTGCCCGCGCGGCCCTCCTTGCTGTCCGGATTTGATCGGTTCGCTTAGAAGCGAACGCCGAGGCCGGCGACGACCTGGTCGCGGTTCAGGTCGATCTTCTCGTAGCGCGAGTAGCGATACTCGACCTTGCCGAAGAAGCGGCCGAAGTTCTTCTCGACGCCGGCGCCCAGACGGTAGCCGTCGTTGTTGATGCCGTCGTTGCCGACGCTGATGCGGGCATTGGTGTAGCCGGCCTTGCCGTAGATCAGCGTCGAACCGCCGACGACGAAGCCTGCGCGACCGCCGACATAGAGGTCACGGCCGGCTTCCACGCCACCTTCCTTGGTGGTCGCGCCGGTGATCTCGGCGTCGGCACCGATCACGATGTTGTTGAACTGCTTGTCGTAGCCGATGGCGCCGCCATAGACGAAGCCCGAACGGCCATCACCCTCGGAGCCGACGTGATCCCAGCCGCCTTCGGCTTCGATGCGCGGGCCGTTAAACGGCGCGGCGCTGTCCTGCGCGAAAGCGGGAGTTGCGGTGGCTGCCACGAGGGCGAACGCGGACACTGCGAGAATTCGCATTATATTTCCTAACTTTGGACTTATTTACTCAGGTTCGGATGGCCATCCGGGGCTCTACGTAGGCCTCCGATTCCGCAGTGCAATATGGCAATTTAATTACAATTTCGGCGTGTTGCCTTTGTGCCACACCGCCATTTTCGATCATGTTCTGTTCAGGTTGGCCGAGAAGCCTCGCCGCCCTTGCGGCGCATGACGGGCTTGCTAGCATGCCCGCATGGGGGAACAGCTGACAGCCTTTGCCGGGGTGGCCATCGTCTTTGGCCTCACCTTCCTGCTGATGCGGGCGATGTGGCGCCAGATGCGCCGGGTCAACGCGCACACCGCAGCCGAAAGCCGGCGCAGAGCGGAAGAGGAAGAAGAGCGCCGCGGCCGTGCTCCGACCGAGCGCTGGGACGAAGGGCAGGGCCGGTACGTCCCGACGGAAGGCGATCCCAATGAGGAGTTGATCCGCCAGGGCTCGCGCGCCCGGTCCAACCCCTGGCCCTACGATCCCTGAGCGCCGCCGCTGCACCACGAAGTTGAAAGTCGGTTCAGGTTTGCTTGACCGGCAGGCTGCGCCCGGATTATCGCCCCGGCGAAGTCAGGAGAGAATCGCCGATGAAGAAGCTCTATCCCAACGCAGAAGCAGCGCTGGAAGGGCTGCTGTTCGATGGCATGACGATCTGCGCGGGCGGGTTCGGCCTGTGCGGCATCCCCGAGCGGCTGATCGACGCGATCCGCGATGCGGGCACCAAGGACCTGACGATCGCTTCCAACAATGCCGGCATCGATGGCGAGGGGCTCGGCAAACTGCTGCGCACCCGCCAGGTGAAGAAGATGATCTCGTCCTATGTCGGCGAGAACAAGGAGTTCGAGCGCCAGTATCTCTCGGGCGAACTCGAAGTGGAATTCTGCCCCCAGGGCACGCTGGCCGAGCGCTGCCGCGCGGGCGGGGCGGGCATCCCCGGCTTCTACACCAAGACCGGCGTCGGCACGCTGGTGGCCGAGGGCAAGGAAGTGAAGGTGTTCGACGGCGAGGAATATATCCTCGAGCGCGGCATCCGCAGCGACCTGTCGATCATCAAGGGCTGGAAGGCCGACGAGAGCGGCAACCTGATCTTCCGCAAGACCGCGCGCAACTTCAACCAGCCGATGGCGACCGCGGGCAGGATCTGCGTCGCCGAGGTGGAGGAAGTGGTGCCGGTGGGCAGCCTGGATCATGACGCGATCCATCTGCCCGGCATCTATGTGAAGCGGCTGATCGTGGGCGCGCCCTACGACAAGAAGATCGAGTTCCGCACCACCCGGCCGCGCCCCGAGGCGCAGCAGGCGTGACCAGCCGCCTGGCGATAGCCGGCCTGGCGCTTGCCGCGACCGGCCTTTCGGGTTGTGTCGCGGCAGTGGCCGCGGTGCCGCTCATGGCCGGTGCGCAGGTGGTCAAGACCACGCAGGACGGCAAGGCGCGCAAGAAGAGCAAGCGCGAGAAGCAGGCCGTGCCGCGTGCCGGGGATGTCTATGTCACCGAGGACGGCAAGAAGGCGCAGGTCACCGGCCTGACGGCGTTGCCGCCGCCCAGCGGCGCGCCCACCGCGGCAGCCGTCGCGCCGGGCAAGGTCCCGCCGGAAATGCAGTTCCTCTATGGCTCGGGCGAGGCGTCGGCGCTCAGCCTCCAGGCCTATGCCGCGCTGTGGCGCTATCTGCATGACGAGTTGCGCTTCCGCCGCGACAAGAGCCAGATCAGCTCGGTGGTGATGACGCGCGATTCCACCCTGACCTCGCCCAAGTTCGATACCTGCGGCAAGCGCCCGCTTGCCGTGGTGTTCGATGTCGATGAGACCGTGCTGCTCAACCTTGGCTTCGAAAGCGATGCGGCAAGGCGTGGGCCCGGCTATGACCAGGGCCGCTGGACGCGCTGGGAAGAGACCGGCGCCGACAAGGTGGAGGCCGTGCCCGGCGCCGCCGAGACGATCGCGGCGATCCGTGGCGACGGCATCACCGTGATCTACAACACCAATCGCTCGGCCAGCACCGCGGCCTTCACGATCGATGCGCTGAACAAGGCCGGGCTGGGCCCGGTGACCCTGGGCGACACGCTGATCCTGCGCGACGACAGCGCGCCGAGCGGCAAGGACGAGCGTCGTTGGAAGATCGCCGAGCGCTATTGCATCGTCGCGATGGGCGGCGACCAGCTCGGTGATTTCAGCGACCTGTTCAACGCCAGGGACCTGTCGACGCCGGCGCGACGCAACACCACCGGCAATACTCTGATCGCCCCGCTCTGGGGGCGCGGCTGGTTCATCCTGCCCAACCCGGTCTACGGCTCCGGCCTCAAGGGCGGGATGGACGAGGTGTTTCCCAAGGACAAGCAATGGGCCGATCCGGCCGAGGAGAAGAAATAATGGCCTGGACCCGTGACGAGATGGCGGCGCGCGCCGCGAAGGAGCTGCAGGACGGCTTCTACGTCAATCTGGGCATCGGCATCCCCACGCTGGTGGCGAACCATATCCCGGAAGGGGTCGAGGTGACGCTCCAGTCGGAGAACGGCATGCTCGGCATCGGCCCGTTTCCCTTTGACGACGAAGTCGATCCCGATCTGATCAACGCCGGCAAGCAGACGATCAGCGAGCTGCCCCAGTCGGTCTATTTCGGCTCGGAGCAGAGCTTCGCGATGATCCGCGGCGGCCATATCGATCTCACCGTGCTCGGCGCGATGGAGATCAGCGAGACCGGTGACATTGCCAACTGGATGATCCCGGGCAAGATGATCAAGGGCATGGGCGGCGCGATGGATCTGGTCGCCGGCGTCAAGAAGATCATCGTCGTGATGGAGCACAACTCCAAGGATGGCGCGCCCAAGTTCGTGCCGAGCTGCGACCTGCCGCTTACCGGCAAGAATGTGGTCGACATGATCATCACCGATCTCGCGGTGTTCCAGCGCCCCGATCACGGCTCCCCCTTCCGTCTGATCGAGCTGGCACCGGGCGTGAGCGAAGAAGACGTCGCGGCGAAGACCACCGCGAAGTACGAAGTGGCGCTGGCGACGGCATAAGTTGCTGCAGCGCCGCATGGACGCGAATTAATTGGCCGGGGGCTGCGCAAGGGCGTAGCCTCCGCCCATGATCGACTGGTTCCGCCGCCGCTACCTCGACCTGCTCGGTTCGATCTACATCTATAACGAGCATCGGGGCTATACGAGCATCGACCGGGTGCTCGAGGCCGTGAAGGCGCGTGCGCCCGACGACCACGCCCTGATCGCCGCGATCGAGAAGCACCGCGCCGACGAGCGCAAGCATTATGTCATGTTCAAGCGCTGGTTCGAGCTGCGGGGCAAGATGCCGCTCCAGGTCGATCGGACCTGCGGCCATATCGACCGCTTCGTCGAGATCATGTTCCGCCGGACGATCGACGAGCTCGATACCAGGCGGATCATCGCCGAGGATGACCAGTTCGAGAAGCTCTGCCGGGTGATCTCGCTCACCGAGCAGCGCGGGCACAAGCAGGTGGAGATCCTGCTCAGGCATCCGCTGGTGACCGGCGACAAGGTGCTGATGAAGATCTTCCGGATCATCGAGAAGGATGAGCCGAGCCACTGGGCCCCCTATGAAGGCTGGCTCAAGGCGAACGGCAAGCGCGAGTCCCGTTGGTGGGAGCGGGGGATCGACACCTTCATTCATTCCGAGCTGCTGTTTCTCAAGCTGCCGGTGCTGTTCCTGAACTTCCGGGTGAAGCGGCGGACGGAATGGCAGGACGCGCGGGAGCCGGCCGAGGCCAAGGCTTCGCCGGTGCCGGTGCTCTCCTGACCTAAAGCCCCTCTCCCGAAGGGGAGGGGCTTTCGACACTGCGATGCCTCGGGCATATCCACCTCGATGCATATCCTGCTGACAGGCTCGTCCGGCTGGCTCGGCCGTTTCCTTGCGCCTTTGCTGCGTGCGAATGGCCACCAGGTGACCGGGCTTGATGTCGCCCCGGGCGTGGATACCGATGTGGCCGGATCGGTCGCTGATCGGGCACTTGTCGATCGTACCTTCGCCGAGCGGGGGATCGAGGCAGTGATCCATGGCGGCGCGCTGCACAAGCCCGACATCGCCCGCTATCCCGCCCAGGCGTTCATCGACGTCAATGTCGCCGGCACGCTCAATCTGCTCGAGGCGGCCGCGAAGGCCGGGCATGACCGGTTCGTGTTCACATCCACCACCTCGCTGATGATCAGCCAGGCGATCCGCGACGAGGCCGGCGACGCGGCGGTGTGGCTCGATGAGGCTTCGGGCCCGCTCGAGCCGCGCAACATCTACGGCGTCACCAAGCTTGCCGCCGAGCAGCTCTGCCGGCTCGCCTGGCTGAACGACGGGCTCAACTGCATCGTGCTGCGCACCAGCCGTTTCTTCCCGGAAGATGATGATACCCACCATGCGCTGTCCGGCGAGAATATGAAGGCGAATGAACTGCTTAATCGCCGTCTCACGGTAGAGGACGCGGCGCGGGCGCATCTGGTTGCGCTGGAGAAGGCGCCGGAAATCGGCTTCGATACTTGCATCGTTTCTGCGCCGACACCCTTCTCGCGCGCGGATTGCTCGGAACTCAAGCACGATGCCGCTACGGTAATTGCCCGTCATTTCCCCGATGCACCGGAGTTATATCGTGCAAAGGGATGGGAACTTCCCAGCAGCATCGGCCGCATCTATGACGCAGCCCGCGCCGAGCAAAGACTCGGCTTTCGGTGTGAGACCGGGTTCGCAGAAGTTCTGGATACGCTGCGCGGCGGGAGGCCACTGCCTTTCGCGCATGATCCGTCTTACGTCTCCCCTAAGGAAGGTCCGGCCGCGGCATAATCCGCTGGGGCCGGCTGTGTATTAGTGGCTTGATACACTTTTGAGCCTTGGGAATTATACATGCGCTGGATATTTCGTGGACTGGCCGTTCTGGCCGGCCTTGCCGTGCTGTTTGCCATCATCGTCTTTGCGGGTTCCGAATGGGTGCTCCGCCGCAGCCATGCCGTGCCGGAAGTCGCGATCGCCGTGCCGAAGGATGCCGCGTCGGTGGCCGAGGGCGGCCGCCTCGCCAAGATCGTCATGTGCCGCGATTGTCATGCGGCAGAGGGGCAGGGGCAGCAGATTTTCTCCGATCCGATGTTCGGCACGGTGGCACCGCCGCCGATCGCCAAGATGGCGGCGCAGCTCAGCGATGCCGAGCTTGCCCGGCTGATCCGCCACGGCGTGAAGAAGGACGGCAGCTCGACCTTCATCATGCCCAGCCACTCGCTGGGGCATATCTCCGACGACGATCTCGGCAGGATCATCGCCTGGATCCGCACGCTCAAGCCTGGCCCGCAGGACAGCAAGGCGCAGAACCGGTTCGGGCCGATCGGCCGTTTCCTGCTGCTCACCGGTGCGCTGCCGGCGATGGCGACGCCGGCCAATGTCTCGGCGGCGAAGCGCCCCGCCGATGTCGGCCGCTATTATTCGAGCGTCGCCTGCCAGGCCTGCCACAAGCTGCACGAGGACGGCACGATGGAAGACGGCAAGACCAAGGTGCCGGCGCTGGCGCCGATGGTGGCTTCCTACGATCCCGCCGCGTTCAACAAGCTGATGCGCACGGGGCAGGGGATGAGCAAGCGTGACCTGGGGCTGATGGGAGTCGTCGCCCGTGCCGGTTTCTCGGCCTTCACCGACCAGGAGATCGTCGCGCTGCAGGCCTATCTCAAGGCGGAGGCCGCGAAGGGCGGGCGCTAGGGCGCGCCATCAGGGCCCGGGGTTTCTCTACCGTCTCGCTCGTGCCCCTGGAGCGTATCAGCATTCAGGATTGAAGGTTGCCATCGCTCTCCCCCTACCGTCACCCCGGCCTTGTGCCGGGGTGACGAGATATGCCGAAACGGAGTGCCGCAGAACCTGGCCGCAGTGGCGGTCGCGGTCGGCAATTCCTATCTCCGGTTCAATGGCACCGCGCGGTTGCCGGACCGGAGAATAGTTCAACTATGCGATGGAAAATTGCACGAACGCTTGCCTGTGCGCAAGAATCGACTAAAGCGCCCGCATGACCGTTCAACCTCGCACTCTGTACGAAAAGATCTGGGCCGACCATGTGGTCGAGCGCCGGGATGATGGAACCTGTCTGATCTATATCGACCGCCACCTCGTCCATGAGGTGACCAGCCCCCAGGCCTTTGCCGGCCTGCGCGCGGCGGGGCGGCCGGTGCGCCGTCCGGACCTTACGCTTGCGGTTCCCGACCATAATTTGCCGACCACTGCGCGCGTCGATGCCGCCGGGCATGAGCTGCCGATCGCCGATGCGGCCAGCGCCGGCCAGCTCTCCGCCCTGCGCGCGAACGTCGCCGAGTTCGGCGTACCCTATATCGACGCGCTCGATGCGCGGCAGGGCATCGTCCATGTCGTCGGTCCCGAGCAGGGCTTCACGCTGCCGGGCACGACGCTGGTTTGTGGTGACAGTCATACGTCGGCGCATGGCGCTCTGGGCGCGCTTGCCTTCGGGATCGGCACCAGCGAAGTCGAGCATGTCCTTGCGACCCAGACGCTGCTGCTGAAGCAGAGCAAGACGCTGGAGATCCGCGTCGACGGCACGCTCGGCTTCGGGGTGAGCCCCAAGGACGTCGTGCTGGCGATCATCGGCAAGATCGGCGCCGCCGGCGGCACCGGCTATGTCATCGAGTTCACCGGCGAGGTTATCCGCGCCATGTCGATCGAGGGGCGGCTGACCGTCTCGAACATGTCGATCGAGGGCGGCGCCCGCTCGGGCCTGATCGCACCGGACCAGACGACCTTCGACTATATCAAGGGCCGGCCGCTGGCACCGACGGGCGAGGCCTGGGACAGAGCCGTCGCCTATTGGAAGACGCTGCCGACCGATGCCGGCGCGCGTTACGACAAGAGCGTGATCCTGCAGGCCAGCGACATCGCGCCCTCGCTCACCTGGGGTACCAGCCCCGAGGACGTGGTGCCGATCACCGGCGCCGTGCCCGATCCGGAGAGCTTCGAGGATCCGGCCAAGCGCATCGCCGCGCAGAAGTCGCTCGACTATATGGGGCTCACCCCCGGCATGCGGATGGAAGACGTATCGATCGAGCATGTCTTCATCGGCTCGTGCACCAACAGCCGAATCGAGGATCTGCGCGCCGCCGCCGCGGTGGTGAAGGGCCATCACGTCGCCGATCGCATCCGCCAGGCGCTGATCGTGCCGGGTTCCGGGCTGGTCAAGCGCCAGGCCGAGGCCGAGGGGCTGGACCGCGTCTTCCGCGAGGCAGGTTTCGAGTGGCGCGAGCCGGGTTGCTCGATGTGTCTCGCCATGAACCCCGACAAGGTCCCCGCCGGCGAACGTTGTGCTTCCACCTCGAATCGAAATTTCGTAGGAAGACAAGGTCCTGGGGCGCGGACGCACCTGCTTTCACCCGCAATGGCGGCGGCGGCAGCGATACGGGGGCGCCTCACCGATGTCAGGGAGCTGATGTCGGAGGATGCGTAAGGGGATGAAGTATGAAGCGTGCGCTTGTCGCATTGATCGCAGCAACGGTGCTGAGCGGGCTGGCAGCAGCCTATGCAACGACCGGCAGGGTCATGGAAGCGAAGGCGGAGACCGCAGCCGCCCGCTGAACCGGGAGGCAGAATAAGTGGAAGCCGTTCGCAAGGTCGAGGGGCGCGCCTATCCGTGGGGCGCCAAGAATATCGACACCGACATCATCATTCCCGCGCACTGGCTGAAGACCACCACGCGCGAAGGGCTGGGCAAGGGCGCGTTCGAAAGCGTGCGCGCGCAGCCGGGCAATGTGTTCGACGACGAGCGCTATGCCGGCGCCCCTGTGCTCGTCGCCGGCGACAATTTCGGCTGCGGCTCCAGCCGCGAGCATGCGGCCTGGGCGCTCGCCGATCTCGGCATCAAGGCGGTGATCGCGCCGAGCTTCTCGGACATCTTCTCGGGCAATGCCTTCAAGAACGGCATCGTGCCGGTGGTGCTGCCGCAGGAAGCCGTCGACCGGCTGGTCGAAGTGGCGAAGACCGACGAGATTACCGTCGACCTCGAGACGATGACCGTCACCACGCCGTTCCAGGATCGCTTCGCCTTCGAGCTGGACGCGTTCCGCCGCCAGTGCCTGATGGAAGGGCTGGACGAGATCGGCATGACGCTGGCAAAGGATACCGCGATTTCGAAATTCGAATCCGCGGTGGCCGCAGAGCGCCCGTGGATCGCTGTAGGAGGCGGACATGAAGGCATTGCTCTCGAAGGAGCCGGGCGGACCTGACACTCTAATCCTCGAGGAAGTCGCCGATCCGGTCGCCGGCAAGGGGCAGGTGGTGGTCGCGGTGAAGGCCTGCGCGATCAACTATCCCGACTTCCTGATCATCGAGGACAAGTACCAGTTCAAGCCGCCCAGGCCCTTCGCGCCGGGCGGCGAGATCGCCGGCGTGATCGAAAGCGTCGGCGAGGGCGTGACCGATTGGGCGGTTGGCGACCGGGTAATCGCCGTGACGGGCCATGGTGGCCTGGTCGAAAGGATAGCGATCGAATCCTTCCGCCTGTTCAGGCTGCCCGAGGGCCGCAGCTTCGAGGAAGGCGCGGCGCTGCTGCTCACCTATGCGACGACGATCCACGCGCTGCTCGATCGCGGCCATCTGCGCGAGGGGCATAACCTGCTCGTGCTCGGTGCGGCCGGCGGCGTCGGCCTGGCGGCGGTCGAGCTCGGCAAGGCGTTCGGCGCGCGGGTGATCGCGGCGGTTTCCTCCGAGGAGAAGGCGGCGGCGGCCAAGGCGGCGGGCGCCGACGAGACGCTGGTCTACGGCCGTGCGCCGTTCGACAGGGACCAGTCCAAGGTGCTGGCCGAGCAGTTCAAGGCGGCGCTGGGGCCGCAGGGTGCGGACGTGGTCTACGATCCCGTGGGCGGCGATTATGCCGAGCCGGCACTGCGTGCGATCGGCTGGGAAGGGCGCTACCTGGTGGTCGGCTTCCCTGCGGGCATTCCCAAGCTGCCGCTCAACCTGACCCTGCTCAAGAGCTGCGACGTGTGCGGCGTTTTCTGGGGCGCCTTCGCGGCGCGCGATCCCAAGGCGAACCAGGCCCATGTCGAGCATCTCTTCCGCCTCTGGGCCGAGGGCAAGATCGCGCCGAAGGTCACCGAGACGTTCCCGCTCGCCGATGGCGGCAAGGCGATTGCCAAGATGGCCGCGCGCCAGGTGATCGGGAAGGTCGTGGTGCGGGTCTGAGCTTTCCCTTCCCCTGCTTCACGTCAGGGCGATGTGGTGGGTTCGGGCCTTCTCACCCGCCGGCATGCCGGTCGGCACGCCATTGCGGCCATTGACCGATGGTCATTGCGCGTAACAGCCACTCGGCGGGGCCATAACGGAAGCGCCGAAGCCACCATTGGCTCGCGAGCAGCTGGGCGCCGAAGATCAGGATGACCGTGCCGAGCGTCTGCGCGGTGGACAGTCGCCCGATCAGGCCCAGGCCATAGCCGTAGAAGATGAAGGCGCAGACCAGCGATTGCAGGAGGTAGTTGGAGAGCGCCATGCGGCCGGCGCTTGCCAGATAGTCGCGCCAGGGCTCGGTCCGGCCGGAATCGAATATCGTGAGCATCGCGGCCATCAGCGCCATCGTCAGGAATGGCGATGTGACGATGGAGAGGGCCAGTGCGGCCGTTTCAAGCGGAGAGCCGGGCGCGAGCTGCGTCGCCGCCGCATAGGCAAGGCCTCCCGGCAAACCGACCAGCAACCCCCAACGGGATGCCCGGCCGAGATATGGCCCATAGGTTTCGCGCGCCTCGAAGAATCGGCGGCGGCCGGCGACGAAACCGAGCAGGAACATCGCCAGTGCACAGGGTGCCTGGAGCAGGAGCAGCATCGGCAGGAAGGACTGCAGCTCTTCCAGGCGCTGGCCCACGATCGACGGCATCAACCCCCGAAAGGCAGCGGCGACTGCTTCGGCGTGCTGCTGGAGTGCCAAGGAATCCTGCCGCATCGGCTCGCTCGCCTGGAGGAGGGCCAGCAGCAACCAGAAGGCCGCTGTCGCCAGGATGATGGCGGCGGCGAGCCATAGCCTGGTTGCATCGCGCCAACGTCGTGCCATCAGGAGCAGGAGGCCCAGCACTGCATAGGTGGCGAGGATGTCGCCATGAAACAGCAGGACGGCGTGGCAGGCCCCGATCAGAAACAGCCCGGCCTGACGGCGCAGCATGCGCGGCAGGAACGCGGCCTCCGCCCTTTCCGCCGACTGCATTTGAAGGGTGACGCTGTAGCCGAACAGGAAGGAAAACAGCAGGTAGAATTTCAGCTCGAAGACCGTGGAGATCGCGAAGGCGAGGGCGCCGTCCAGCGGGGTCCTTCCGCCCGGCGGCATGAGCCCGGTCCCGTACCATGGCGAGGAGAAGACCATGGCGTTGACCACCAGAATGCCGAACAGGGCGCTTCCCCGGACCGCATCGATATTGGTGATGCGATCATGCATCGCGATCGGTCGCGTCGATGCCGAAAATGGCTCGGATCACGGTTGTCAGCGCGGCGCGCTCCGCCATGGGATCGAAGTTCCCATCGACGGCGACGCGGCTGAAGATCCCGTCGACCAGCACCATGAGGAAGCGGACGGCATGATCGGTCGGGATCAACGGATGCGCCTGGCCCCGGGCGGTTGCGTCCCGGAGGAGTGCCGCAAGCCCTTCCTCCAGCAGCCGATCACCGGCCATGCTCGCTGCGGCGACATCCGCGTCGCGCGCGCCCTCCGCTGCAATCTCCAGGATGAGCCGTCGCTCGCCCGGGTCGCTGGCGAGGTGCAGGATCCCGTCGAGGAAAGCGGCCAATGCCGCGGGGAATTGCGGTTGCCGGCGCAGGGATTCCATCCAGCTTGCGGTTTGCCGGCTCTGATCCTCCACGACGGCGAGGATGATCGCCTTCTTGTTCGGGAAATAGTGGAACAGCTTGCCCGAGCTCGTGCCGGCCTCGATGCGGATGGCCTCGGTGCTGGTTCTATGGAAGCCATCGCGCATGAAGCAGGCCCGCGCCGCGGCGAGGACGGCCTGTCGCTGGAAGGCATGTTTGACGGGATCGACGGTGCGCATGCGAATCCAATAAAAGAGCGAGTACTCTGTTTATTATTATTCCCGGGCTGACCGTCAAGCGTTGCGGCGCCTGCCGGGGTGCGCGCATGGACGAGGGAGTGGCCCCGGCCCGCCGAGTTCGGCGCCCACTCGCTTGCCTAGCGCCCATCGCCCCCCTATCTCCGCACCAAACGCCATATAGGGGACTGCAATGACCACGTTCGACGATCGCGAAAAGGCATTCGAGGCGAAGTTCGCCCGCGACGAGGACATGGCCTTCCGCGTCACGGCCCGCCGCAACAAGCTGGTCGGCCAGTGGGCTGCGGCCCAGATGAAGCTCACCCCGGAAGAGACCGACGCCTATGCCAAGGCCGTCGTCCAGGCCGATTTCGAGGAAGCCGGTGACGAGGACGTGATCCGCAAGGTGCTGGGCGACCTGCTCGCCGCCGGGGTCGAGGCCGATGACGCCGCGGTGCGCCGCGCGCTCGACGAGCAGACCGTCGAGGCACGTCGCCAGCTGATGGGCGAGATCTGATGCCGATGGCGGCCAGCGAGATCGAGGATCTCATCAAGGCCGGCATCCCCGATGCCCGGGTCGAGATCACCGATCTCGCCGGGGACGGCGACCATTATGCGGCGCGGGTTGTCGCGCCGATGTTCAAGGGCATGCCGCGGGTGCGCCAGCACCAGGCGGTCTATGCCGCGCTCGGCGGGCGGATGGGTGGCGTGCTCCACGCGCTCCAGCTCACCACCGAAGCGCCTGTCGAGGAGTAAGACCAAGTGACCGACGATACCCAGGCCCGCATCCAGCAGCTGGTCGACAGCAACAAGGTGCTGCTGTTCATGAAGGGCAGTCCGCTCTTCCCGCAGTGCGGCTTCTCCAGCCGCGCGGTGGCGATCCTCAACCATCTCGGCGCCGAGTTCGAGAGCGTCGACGTGCTCCAGGACCAGGGTGTCCGCCAGGGGATCAAGGAATTCTCCGACTGGCCGACCATCCCGCAGCTCTATGTGAACGGCGAGTTCGTCGGCGGTTCGGACATCATGATGGAAATGTACGAGAGCGGCGAACTCGCCCAGCTTCTCGCCGACAACGCCGCCGCCTGATCTCGCGGCACGCGTCTGGAATATCGGGCCGTCACTCCTTCGCGGGTGGCGGCCTTTTCGTGACGTCATGGCTGCACGCCGCCATGATGCGACGTCGTGACGCCACTTGCTCGATTCGTTCTGGGGAACCCGGGTCGGGTGGGTCGACGCGAGACCGGGGAAAGTAGCGGTCGACCCACCCTGAAATGAAGCGTTGAACGCTTGGGGTGCCCTATACTTGCAGTCCGCGTGCCAGTTTTCACGAACCCCGGATTTGCGCGGGTTTCACTGGTTAGCGAGGGTTAACCTGTTGTTGGACTTGTAAGCGATTCCGACAGTTTCGGCAGGTTGCGCCGACCATCCAGCAGCAAAGCCGTCAGTTTCCGTTCAGCCAGCGTTCACCCGCTTGACTACAAGCGTAATCGTGACGATTACAGGCGTAGTCAGCAAAAGAGGGACGTGATGACGGAACGGATCAGCGATGCAGAGCATGCCGTGATGGAAGTGCTCTGGGAGGAGTCGCCGCTCACTGCCCAGGAAGTTGCCGAGCGCGTGCCCACCGAGCGCGGCTGGAGCGCCAATACGGTCAAGACCCTGCTCGGCCGCCTGCTCGCCAAGAACATCATCGGGCACCAGGAAGAGGGCCGTCGCTACCTCTATCGTCCGCTGGTCGTCCGTGGCGACTATGTCGCGGGAGAATCGCGCAAGCTGATGGACCGGCTGTTCGGCGGCAAGCTGACTCCGCTGGTCGCCCATCTCGCCGAGCGCGATGAGCTTACCGACCAGGACATCGCCGAGATCGAGGCACTGCTGAAGGATCTCAAGCAATGACCGGCTGGATCGTCGAGACCTTCATCGCGAGCGCGCTGCTGATGCTGCTGGTGCTCGTCATCCGGGCACCGGTCCGCCGCGCCTTCGGCCCGCAAATGGCCTATGCGCTGTGGGCCATGCCGGTACTCCGGCTGCTGATGCCGCCGCTGCCCGGCGACTGGACCCTCACCAGCCTGATCGCTCCCTTCGTCCGCGAGGCGGACGTACCGGGGATCGTCACGGGGATCATCAAGCCCGAGGCACTGCCCGCCACGATCGACAGGAGCGCGGTGACGATCGTGGAGATCGGCAGCGGCAGCCATCCCGCCACGGCGGCGCTGGTCGCGCCCACCTATAGTGCGAGCGGGCCCAGCCTGCTGATCCTTGCCATCGGCCTGTGGGCGCTCGGCGCGCTGGCGTTCCTCGCCTATCACCTGATCGCGCACCGTCGGCACTGCGCCAAGCTGCTCCGGGCGGCGCGCATCGACCGCACCATCGCCCAGGGCAAGGTGCGGGTGATCGAGACCGACGCGGTTCACGGGCCACTCGCCTTCGGGGTGATGCGCAAATATGTCGCCTTCCCGTGCGACTTCAACGAGCGTTACGATGAGCAGGAGCGCGATCTCGCGCTCGCCCATGAGCTGGGCCACCATGTCCGCGGCGATCTGATCGCCAACTGGGTCGCGCTCATCGTCCTCGCGCTCCACTGGTTCAATCCGGTCGCCTGGCGGGCATTCCGTGCCTTCCGCGCCGACCAGGAAATGGCCTGCGACGCCCTGGTGCTCGCCGGCCGCGCCCAGGCACTGCGCCATGCTTATGGCCGTGCGATCGTCAAGTCCGCGCATGGGGGTGCGGTCTCGGCGGCATGTCACTTGCACACAATCAACGAAGTCAAAGGGAGGCTCCGCATGCTTTCGAAGACCCACAAGAATTCCCCCGCCCGCCTGGCCGCCGGCCTGGTCGGCACCACGGCGCTGGGCCTCGCCGCGCTCGGCCTCACCGCTTCCGGTACCCAGGCTGCCGAGACCATCAAGGTGAAGGTGGAGAAGGTAACCGGCATCAAGCTCGACCAGGACGTGCCCGCGCCGCCGGCACCGCCCGCGCCGGTCTCGCCCCAGGCCGTTCCTGCCGTACCCGAGGCCCCGGAAGCGCCGGAAGGCCCGGTCAAGGTCCGCACCTACAGCTATACGGTCACCGGGGACGGCAAGGACAAGAAGGACGGCAAGCGCGTCACCAAGATCGTGATGGTCCACGCTGACGGCAGCAAGACCGAGAAGGACATGCCGGACATCGACGAGCTTCGCTCCCGCGTTCCGGAAGTCCGCAACAGCAAGTGCACCGACACCACGGACGGCAAGCCGGTCGTCGAGAATTTCGAGCGGAACGGCAAGAAGATCATGATCATCTGCTCGAACCGGATCGAAAAGATCACTGTCCAGGCCGAGAAGGCCGCGTTCGAGGCGAAGCGGGTCGGCATGCGTTCGGCTACGATCGGCTTGCAGGTTGCCCGCCGCTCGATCGAGAGCCAGCCCGACCTCAGCTCCGAGCAGCGTGCCAAGGCACTGAAGGGCATCGATGAGGCGATCGCCGAGCTCGAAAAGGGCGGCGCCAACGCCGACAAGTAACCCGCGAGGGGAAGGGCGTTCGGATTGTTGCCCCTTTCACGAACGCCCTTCGACGGGGCCGGCTGCCACTCCTTCGCAGCCGGCCCCGTTTCGTTTTCGAGGCCAGTCTTGCGCTGCGCCGCCGCAAAGGCCATCTCGGGCGCATGGACATCCCCACGGACGCTCCGACCGGCCGGGCCATGGCGCTCGATCCGCTGGTCAACCGGGTGCTGGCGCCCAACCCGTCGCCCTTCACCTATACCGGCACGCAGACCTATCTGGTCGGCACGACCGCGCTTGCCGTGATCGATCCGGGCCCCGACGATCCCGAGCATATCGCCGCACTGATCGGCGCGATCGCCGGGCGCAAGGTGGTGGCGATCCTCTGCACGCACACGCACCGCGACCACAGCCCCGCCGCCGCGCCGCTCAAGGCGTTGACCGGGGCGCCGATCATCGGTTGTGCCCCGCTGTCGCTCGCCGATGCCGGCCCGCGCGCCGATGCCGCCTTCGACACCGGCTATGCACCCGATCGGGTGCTGGCGGACGGCGAGTCCGTCACCGGCCCCGACTGGACGCTCACCGCCGTCGCCACGCCCGGCCATACTTCCAACCACCTCTGCTTCGCGCTGACGGAGAGCGGCGCGCTGTTCAGCGGTGATCATGTCATGGGCTGGTCGACCACCGTGGTCGCGCCGCCCGATGGCGACATGGCGTCCTATATGCGCAGCCTCGAGGTGCTGATGGCGCGCGCGCAGGACCGCATCTACTTCCCCGCGCATGGCGAGCCGATCGAGCGGCCGCACCGGTTCGTGCGCGGGCTGATCGGCCACCGCAAGCAGCGCGAGGGCCAGATCCTGCGCCTGCTCAAGGCGGATGTCGGCGCGGTTCCCGCCATGGTCGAGCGCATGTATGTAGGCCTCGACCCGCGTCTCAACGGCGCGGCGGGCCGGTCTGTGCTCGCGCATCTGATCGACCTGCGCGATCGGGGGCTGGTGATCGAGGAGGGCGATAGTTGGAAGATGGCAGCGTGAAGCAGGGGAGCGGCTGCCTGAAGCTGCTGGGCGTGACGCTGGCGATCTTGCTGGCAATCGCCCTGATGCTTGGCGCCGGATTCTGGTTCATCGGCGACACGATCAAGCGCCAGTTCCAGGGCCCCACGCCCGAGACGGTTGCCCAGGCCAGCCTGCAGGGGCTGCGCGAGCAGAACCGCCTGTCCGCTTTCGCCGCCAAGTTCGTCGCGGTGGTGACCTCGAAGCAGAGCCAGCTGGGTCTTACCGCGCAGAAGACCATGATCATGCCGGGCAGCGTCCGCTACGAAGTCGATCTGTCGAAGCTCGGCCAGGACGACGTCACCTGGGATGCGGCGAACAAGCGGCTCACCATCAAGCTGCCTGCGGTCGAGGCGACCGATCCCGCAGTCGATCTCAACGCCATCCGCCAGTATGACAATGGCGGCATTCTGCTTTCGGTCACCAATGTCGGGGGCAAGCTCGACGAGGCGAACCGCAAGGCCGGGCAGCAGGAACTGCTCAACCAGGCGCGCTCGGGCCCGTACATGCGCATGGCCCGCGACGCGACGCGCCGCGCGATCGAGCGCAGCTTCACCATGCCGCTCAAGGCCGCCGGGATCGACGGCAGCGTCGAGGTGCTGTTCCCCGACGAGCTGAACCGCCCGAGCGAGCAATGGGACGTCTCGCGCCGGCCCGAGGATGTCATCAACAACAAGTGGTGAGCCCGAACGGCCTTGAACCCGGGCTCGCGCCGGGCCATGTGCGGCGCGGGCAAGGGAGTATGGTTGGCATGGACGCGCGCAACGGCATTGGCGGCAGCTTGAGCGGGCTAGATCTCCGCGCCGAGATCGATCGGCTGCGCAAGGAGCGCAACGCCGTCATCCTCGCCCATTATTACCAGAAGCCCGAGCTGCAGGACCTGGCGGACTTCGTCGGCGACAGCCTCGACCTCAGCCGCAAGGCGGCGGAGACCGATGCGGATGTGATCGCCTTCTGCGGCGTGCGCTTCATGGCCGAGACGGCGAAGATCCTGAGCCCCGAGAAGATCGTGGTGCTGCCCGACATGAACGCCGGCTGCTCCCTCGAGGACAGCTGCCCGCCCGAGCAGTTCGCCGCCTTCCGTGCCGCGCACCCGGATCATATCGCGCTGACCTATATCAACTGCTCGACCGAGGTGAAGGCGCTCAGCGACATCATCGTCACCTCGAGCTCGGCCGAGAAGATCCTCGCCCAGATTCCCGAGAGCCAGAAGATCATCTTCGGGCCGGACCGCAACCTGGGCGGCTATCTCAAGCGCAAGATCGGCCGCGACATGCTGCTCTGGCCGGGCGTATGCATTGTGCACGAGGCGTTCAGCGAAACCGAGCTGCTGAAGCTCAAGGCGCAGTATCCCGGCGCTCCGGTTGCCGCGCACCCCGAATGCCCGCCGCATGTCCTCGATCACGCCGATTATGTCGGCTCGACCCGCGGCATCCTGGAATTCTCGCAGGCAATGGACGGCGATATCCTGATCGTCGCCACCGAGCCGCACATCATCCACCAGATGCAGAAGGCGATGCCGGAGAAGACCTTCATCGGCGCGCCGGGTGCCGACGGCAACTGCAACTGCAATATCTGCCCGTACATGGCGCTCAACAACATGGAGAAGCTCTACCTCGCGCTGCGCGATCTCACTCCGCGCATCGAGATCGAGGAGGGGCTGCGCCTCCAGGCCAAGAAGAGCCTCGACCGGATGCTGGAGATGGCGTCGAGCACGGTCGGGCAGGGCGATCTCGGCGCGATCGGCGGCGACCCCACCAAGGGCGACTAAGGCGCGATCGACGCGCTCCAACACGCGTCCGGCTGCGACTCGCGAAAGTACACAAAGTACAGGCCTGGAACGGGTTTCGCCGGTGCTTGTCTTCCCTGTTTCCCGGGGAAGTCGTGCGTCCCGCAACATGATTGCGTGCGCGTGATCCTATTTTTCCAGCGGCTTCAAAGAGCGGCCGGCCATGGAGCCGGCGGCGCGAGCCCAGCAGACGAAATCCTACATTGCAAGCTGGCCGCCGCGGTGGCTCAGCGCCATTCCGGCTGGATGCCCATCGTCGCCGAATAGAAGTTCACATATTGCGCCAGCCTTGGCCGGTCGGTCGTGTTCGGGCTGGCGCCGTGCGGCAGGTCGTGCCGCCAGATGATCAGGTCGCCTGCGCGACCCGGGATGCGCACCGCGCGATCGCTCAGGTCCACCTTGCGTGGATCGGCATCCCCCAATCCGTCGAGCCATTCGAGCAACTCGTGATGGAAGCCGGGCACCAGCTCGAACGCGCCCTGGTCCTCGCTGGTGTCCGATAGATACAGCACCCCCTGGGTGGCGAAGGCGATCGGCGGCACCAGGCTTACATCCCAGTGCAGCCTTGGCGCGGCGAAGCTATGCCTGGGGTGCAGCGGCGCGTTGAAGCTCATCCGGTCGACGCGGCGCCACAGGTCGCTGGTGCCCCAGAGCTGGGCAAAGGCCTTGTGCACCCGGGCCGACCGCCGCACCGCTTCGAGCGCCGGATGCTGGAACAGCTGGACCATCATCCCCTGGCCGCGCGCCGAATACCAGGTTGCAGGATCGGACGGGTCGGCGCCGACGGTTTCCCAGAGCAGGGTCGCGGCCGCTTCCGCTTCCTCGGGCGTGACTGCGTCGTGCAGCACCACATAGCCGTGCTCTTCCCAATGGGCGAGGTCGGTGGAGTCCAGCGTGTCGGGCATCGCATCGATCGCCGCCAGCCGGGCGGCAACGGCCGGCGGGGGCGGGGCGCCATCCAGCGCGGCGTGGAACCGGGCGATTTCCAGCGGCTCGGGCGAACCGGCGGTGGCGAGGATCCAGCGGCGGAAACCGTCAAAGTCCGGTCTCTCTACGGCAAGATATTGTATGGCCTGCTCCGTCCCCAGCCCCAGCAGGTCGAGCAGCAGCTTGTCCGCCAGCCAGTCTTCGGGCGGCGCGGCGAGATGGCAGGCCTTGCGCTCCCAATATGTATGCAGACCACGGATATCCGGGAACAGGGCGGGTTCGACATCGGCCATGGGCTATCGATGACCCGGCGGGCTGGCTTCGGTCAATGGCATCCGTTCGGCAGGTCGCCATTGCCGCCACGGGGCATGGCTCCTAAGGGCAGCGCATGGCCTTTACGCTCGACCGCTTCGATCTCGACGCCTTCGTCGCCGCCACCCTTGCCGAGGATCTGGGCGACAAGGGAGACATCACTTCCGCCGCCGTGATTCCGGCGGATGCCGTGTTCACCGGGGTGATGGACAGCCGCGACGCGATCACCGTCGCGGGGCTGCCGATCGCCGAGGCGTTCTTCCGCGCGCTCGATCCCGAGGTGGAGATCGAGCGGCTGGTCGAGGACGGGCAGCAGGTGCCCGCCGGTACCGATCTCATGCGGCTGCGCGGCAAGGCCCGCGCGCTGCTCACCGCCGAGCGATCGGCGCTCAACACGGTGCAGCACCTGTCCGGCATCGCGACGATGGCGCGCGCCTATGTCGCTGCGATCGCCGGCACCGGCACGACCTTGCTCGACACCCGCAAGACGCTGCCGGGTCTCCGCGTGCTCGAGAAATATGCCACGCGCATGGGCGGGGCGACCAATCACCGCATGGGCCTGTGGGACGCGGCGATGATCAAGGACAATCATGTCGCCGTCGCCGGTTCGGTGGGCGAGGCGGCGCGCCGCGCGGTGGCCGCGGACATCGAGCACATCATCGTCGAGGTCGATCGGATCGACCAGATCGAGCCGGCGCTGGAAGCCGGCGCCACCCACTTGCTGCTCGACAATATGGGGCCGGAGACACTGCGCGAGGCGGTGGCGCTGGTCTCCGGGCGGGTGCCGACCGAGGCTTCGGGCGGGGTGCGGCTCGATACGATCCGTTCGCTTGCCGAAAGCGGCGTCACCTATGTCAGCGTCGGTCGCCTGACCCAGTCGGCTCCCGCCGCCGATATCGGCCTGGATTTCACCCAAGGATGAGGAAGATGGGGATGCGCAAGCTGCTTCTCGGGATCGCCGGCACCGGGCTCGCGCTGCTGCCGGGCATGGCATCGGCCCAGGCGCTGATGTGCCGCCCCGCCGCGGGTGTCGAGCGGCCGCGTCCGGACCTGCCCGATGCAAGGCAGCCGCGCCGCATCCTGCCGATCGGCAGCTATACGCTGGCACTGACCTGGAACCCCGGCCTGTGCCGCGCCGATGCTGCCAATCCGGAGAACCGCTTCCGCTGCAGCCGGAGCGCGCGTTTCGGCTTCACCCTGCACGGCCTGTGGCCCGACGGGACGGGCAAGACCTGGCCGCAATATTGCGCCGATACGCGCATCCTGCCGCCGACGCAGATCAAGCAGATGCTGTGCGCCACCCCCTCGGCCCAGCTGATCCAGCACGAATGGGCCAAGCACGGCACCTGCACGACCATGTCGCCCGCCACCTATTTCGCCACGGCCAGGCGGCTCTACGACCTGGTGCGCTATCCGGACATGGACCAGCTGTCGCGCGGCAACCTGACCGTCGGCCAGTTCAAGGCGCGCTTCGCTGCCGCCAATCCGAACATTCCGGCCGAGGCGATCCGCGTGACGGTGACCAAGGAGAACTGGCTCGACGAGCTGTGGCTCTGCCTCGACACCGGGCTGCGCTATGAGCGCTGCAAGCCGAACAGCGGCGGGGCCGCGGACGGCGCCGCGCTCAAGATCTGGCGGGGTGGCGGCCGCCGTTAACGGTGGTCGATCGTCGAGGTGCCCGGGTGGTGCCGGTCGAGGTGGCGCTTGATCAGCTTCAGGTTGCGGCTGTTCGACTTGAACAGGAAGTCGGCTGCGTCGCCCACCACGGGCACCAGGCCGATCGCCCAGTCGAAGCCGACATTGCCGAGCATGCGGATCATCGTCGTCTTCGGCATCTTCAGGTTGCGGGCTTCCCAGACGATGTAGAGTCCGAGCAGCGCCGCGATCACGTCGCCGCCGATGGGGACGAGCCCCAGGATCGCGTCGAGGCCGACCTTGGCCTTGGTGCCGGGGATGGGCACGCTGCGCTCGAGCAGATGCTCCATCGCCTCGATCCGCTTGCGGACGTCGGCCGCATGCGTTCCCAGCGGCAGCGCACTCGCCGCCGCCCTTGCCCCCGAAGCCATCCGCGTCGTCTTCGCCACGTTCACCTCGTCTCGTTGCGCAGGTGGTTCAACGGGTGCCACGCCCGGGCGTTCCCCTGCCAGGCCTGCAGCCGCAGCGCGACGATAGACCATCGGAAGGGCTGGGCGATAGGGATGTATGCGATGTCGGCGGTGAGCGCGGCGTCGGCATCGGCGATGCGTGCGGCGCGGGCGTCGAGGTCGGGCGCGTCACGGCCCGCTTCGATCAGCGCCTGGGCCTGGGGCGAGCAGGCCTCGCACGCGGTGGCGACAAACCAGCGGGCGCTGTCATAGGGCGCGACGGCATCGATCAGCCGCAGGTCGGCGGGGGCGTCCTGCGCGACGCGGACCGGGGTCAGCCGGATAGCGTAGAGCGCTTCGGCGATTCGCGACCAGACAAGATTGGCGCCGGGGCCCGAGGGCAGGGCTACCCGTATGGTGACCGGTCCCGGGTGGCTTCGGCGCCAGTTGGCTACGGTATTGCGGGCATTCTGCCGGCGCGCGTCGAGATCGAGCGATGCCCAGGCCGGTTGGGCGGGGGCACTGGCGGAATCGAGCTGGCTGGGCAGCAGCGTCTCGACCGGGGCCCAATCGGGGTGGATCTGACGGGTGAGCGTGGGACGGTCGATCGCCATGGCGATTGCCGCGCGGTTGGCCTGATCTGCGAAGAAGCCCTCGCGCGAGGCGACGGCCAGGCCGAACAACCCGAGTGCGTTGTCGAGCTTCACATTCGGGCCAGCGATGCCGACCACGCCGACCAGGGGCCAATCGACAAAGCTGCCGCCCAGCACCAGGTCGGACTGTCCTTCCCGGAAACGGGCGAGCGCCATCGAGGCGCGCTCGCCGCGGAACTGCAGGGTCTCCTGGGGGCGCGGTGCCGCTGCCTCGTCCGGATCTCCGGGTTCGGGGACGGGCCTGAGCAGCACGCCCGCGCGGTTCTGGGTGGCGCGGAACGGGCCGCTGCCATCGAGCTTGTCGAGCCGGAACACGGCCATCTCCGGCTGGGCGAACAGCTTGAGCAGGTCCGGGCGCGGGCGCTTCAGCCGCACTTCGATTACCTGCGGAGTCATCTCGACGATCTCGTCGATCACCGCGAGGAAGGGGGCGAGCGGATTGCGCGAACGCGGCTGAATGGCGCGGCGCAGGACACGGACGACTTCGCCGGCGGTGACGGCCTCGCCATCGGGCCAGGTCGCGTCGTCACGCAGCCGGAAGATGTAGCTGCGGCCGTCGTCGATCACGATCCAACGCTCGGCCAGGCCGGGCTCGATCTGGCCGGTGGCGTCGAAGCGGACCAGTCCCTGCGCAGCCGCGCCCATCAGCACGCGGTGCGCGGGATCCAGTGGGCCGGTATCGGGATCGGCGAACGTGCTGCCGCTGCCGATGGCGCTCACCACCACGACGGTGTTGTCGCGCCGCTGACCCGCACCGCCGCCACACGCCGCAAGCGCGAGCAGGGGCAGCAGGGCAAGGAAGCTTGGGCGCATCGGGGAATGGATCCGGCTGGGGTATGCTTGGTGTATGGCGCCGCGCATGGGCTGCCAACCCCCGCCGATCCGGCGATGCGATCATGGTCGCCGAGGCGACGGTCGGGGCAATCCGGCCGTGGCGCCTGCTTGGGGTGGCGGGGATGCCGGCTCAGCGCTGGTGCGGACGGCGGGACTCGAACCCGCACGCCCCGAAGGGCAGAAGATTTTAAGTCTCCGGCGTCTACCGGTTCCGCCACGTCCGCATCGTGCAGGCGCACGAAGCGCATGCGCAAAGCATCGTCAAGCACGCGCGCCATCCGGCGCGCGGCGTCAGACGTTCAGCTTGATGCGCATTTCCTTGCCAGGCTTGAAATAGGGGACGCGCTTGGCGTCGACTTCGACCGTCTCGCCCGTGCGCGGGTTACGGCCGGTACGCGCATCGCGTGCGCGGGTGGAAAAGGCGCCGAAGCCGCGGAGCTCGACCCGGCCGTCCTGCTGGAGGCGGCCGACGATCTCATCGAAAAAGACGGACACGATCTTCTCGACCTCACGGACCGAGAGGCCCGGATTGTCCTGCACCAGCAACTGAACCAGTTCCGAGCGGATCATCCGCAACCCTCCCTTTGCGCACACGGACATGCGGATTCCGTGCGAACACCAATCCCTTACGGACTCTCTAGCCCCGTTCAGCAATCTTCATCAAGGCGAAGATTGCTTATTAACCTATGATAATCGGGAATAATCGAAAACGGGGAGCGGTTTTGCCGCTCCCCGTTCCGAAAGGTCTTAGTTCTTCTCGTTGCGGGCCTTGAGGGCCTCGCCGAGAATGTCGCCCAGCGACGCGCCCGAATCGGACGAGCCGTACTGCGCAACAGCCTGCTTCTCTTCGGCGATCTGCATCGCCTTGACCGAGAAGGTCGGCTTCTTCGAACGATCGAAGCCGGTGACCATCGCGTCGAGCTTCTGGCCGACAGCGAAACGCTCCGGACGCTGCTCGTCGCGGTCGCGGCCGAGGTCGGTGCGCTTGATGAAGCCGGTCGCGCCGTCTTCGCCAACCTGCACTTCGAGGCCCGCGTCGCGGACTTCGAGGATGACCACGGTGACGACCTGGTTCTTGTTGAGGCGATCGGCCGAGGCGGTCGAACCGGCAGCGGCAACGCCACCACGCTCGAGCTGCTTCATGCCGAGCGAGATGCGCTCCTTGTCCGGCTCCACGGCGAGAACGATGGCCTTAACGACCTCGCCCTTGCGGTGCAGGTTGAGCGCGTCCTCACCCGAGATGCCCCAGGCGATGTCCGACATGTGGACCATGCCGTCGACGTCGTTGTCCAGGCCGATGAACAGGCCGAACTCGGTGGCGTTCTTGACTTCGCCCTCGACTTCGGTGCCGACCGGGTGGGCAGCGGCGAAGGCTTCCCACGGATTGCCCTGGGCCTGCTTGAGGCCGAGCGAGATGCGGCGCTTCTCGGCGTCCACCTCGAGCACCACGACTTCGACTTCCTGCGAGGTCGAGACGATCTTGCCCGGGTGCACGTTCTTCTTGGTCCAGCTCATCTCCGAGACGTGGACCAGGCCTTCGATGCCCGGCTCCAGCTCGACGAACGCACCATATTCGGTGATGTTGGTCACGCGGCCCGACAGCTTCGCGCCGACCGGGTACTTGGCGCCGGCGCCATCCCACGGATCGCTCTCGAGCTGCTTCATGCCGAGCGAGATGCGCTGGGTGTCGCGGTTGATGCGGATGATCTGCACCTTCACCGTGTCGCCGATGTTCAGCATCTCCGACGGGTGGTTGACGCGCTTGTAGCTCAGGTCGGTGACGTGCAGCAGGCCGTCGATGCCGCCCAGGTCAACGAACGCACCGTAATCGGTGATGTTCTTGACGACGCCGTCGATGATCTGGCCTTCGGCCAGGCTCTGGATGAGGCCCGAACGCTGCTCGGCGCGGGTCTCTTCGAGCACGGCGCGGCGCGACACGACGATGTTGCCGCGCTTGCGGTCCATCTTGAGGATCTGGAAGGGCTGCGGGATGTCCATCAGCGGGGTGACGTCGCGCACCGGGCGGATATCGACCTGCGAGCCGGGGAGGAAGGCCACTGCGCCCGAGAGGTCGACGGTGAAGCCGCCCTTGACGCGGCCGAAGATCACGCCCTCGACGCGAGCCGACTTGGCGAACTCGGCTTCCAGCTTGTCCCAGGCGGCTTCGCGGCGGGCGCGGTCGCGGCTGAGCATCGCTTCGCCGTTCGCGTTCTCGACGCGATCGACATAGACTTCGACTTCGTCGCCGACCTTGAGGTCAGCCTTCTGGCCCGGCGCGGCGAATTCGCGCAGCGGCACGCGGCCTTCGGACTTGAGGCCGACGTCGATGACCGCGAGGTCGTTCTCGATGCCGGTGACGGTGCCGATCACGACGCGGCCTTCGAAGCCGTCTGCCTGACCGAGGGTCTGTTCGAGGAGAGCCGCGAAATCGTCGCGGCTCGGATTTGCCGTAGTGGCCATAAGGGTTTCAGTTCCTAACAATGTTTTTCCGGCCAGCCGGTTGGATCCGGCGGTCTTTGGGCCAGAGTCGCCGCGGCGGCCGATCGCCGATCGCGGCATCCGTCGCGCAGGAGCAAGCGGAGGAAGGACTAGCCGCCGGTGAAAGCGAAAAGGGCGCGTGAGAGTCAACTCTCCGCGCCTTCCTCCGCGGGCACTGCCCGCCGGACGCGCGCGCCTTAGCGGAAACAGCCCTTATCCGCAAGCATTGCGGAGAAGCGGCCGGGATGCGACGTGCGGGCTTTGGGGCCAGGTTGCAAGGATTCGAGATGGTATACGAGAACGAGCATTTTGAAGGGGTTACGGTAACGCTGGACGGCAATACCTACCGGAATTGCAGCTTCAAGGACGTTCGGCTGCACTATTCCGGCGGACCGGTGGAAATGGCGGAGTGCGGGATGGACCGCTTCTCCTTCCAGTTCGGCGGCGATCTCGCCCAGGGATTGAACACGCTCTACCAGCTGTTCGGCACCGAAGGCATGCTGCAGATCCTGCGCGGCTTCACCGAGCCGGGCGAAGGCGAGGTGGAACTCCGGCGCTAGTGCGAGGGCGGCCGGTCAGGCCGCCACGCGCAGCTCCGCTGCTGCCTTGCGGGCGACGACGGGGCGGAACACCAGCGACAATACCATGGGCTCGGTGCCCGCCGGCGGGGCTGCGATCAGCACGCCGGTGGGACCAGCGCGGAACAGGCCCGGGCTCATCTGCTCCATCGCGTCCGCGGTCGCCTGGGCGGGAACGGTGGACGCGGTCTTGCCGTCCCACATGTCCTCGAGCGGCATGAAGCCGAACTCCTCGACCTGGACCCATTCGCAGATCTGGCCGAGCTGCACCGCGACCACCGGCCGCTGCGGGCCGACCGGCACGCGGACGTGATAATAGCCTTCGGCCGTCGGCCAGGCCGTGAAGTCCATCACCCCCTGCTGCGCGGCACCGGCCAGGATCACCGGCACCTTGATGCCGCCGACCTCGAAATCGGTGGAGCGCAGATCGAGCTTGAAGCGCGAGGCGGTGAAGTTGGCGAGGCTGACCGGCAGGCCCTGGGCCTGAAGCTCCGCCGACATGAACTGGGGCAGCTGATCGTTGTAGAAGGTGAGGCCGCGACGGCGCAGGCCATGCCGGCCGCGCCCCTTGTCGACCAGGGTCACCGACGCGGCGCTGCCCATGTTATAGTCGAAATCGAAGCTCTCGAAGACGCCGACTTCGCCGGCATTGGGCAGGAAGAACAGGCGCGCGAAGCTGGCGGCGGCGGCGCGGCAGCGGCTGTCCAGGTCGTCGGCGCGGGGCGCGCGCACGCGGCTGGGGCCGGCGGCTTCCGAGACGAAGTCGAGACACGCGGCCTGGACCACGCCGCGGGTGGCGTTGCTCGCGGCCTTGGCATCGGTCTTCTCGCGCACCGGCGTGCCATCGGCATCGAAGTCGATCGTCGAGCCCTGTTCGACATTGCAGAGCTGCTCGAGCACCACGATCGAGCGCGACAGCGCATGCAGCGTGCGATAGTCGAAGTTGCGGACATCGATCATGCCGCGCTTGTCGAGGCCCGACTGGCGCTTCTCGCGCAGGAAGATGTAGCGGCCACTGACGCTGACGTTCATCGCCTCGGCGAGGATCGGGGTCAGCAGGTTCTGGACCGTGCCGTTATAGCCGATATCGACCAGCATCACCGCATCGCCCCGCTCGACGCCGGCGGCGGAGAGATGCGCGACGATCTTCTTGAGGAAGGCGTTGCGGCGGGTGAAGATCTTGCGCTGGATGTCGCGATCCTTGCGCACCCACTTCACGAACGCCTCGCGCTCCACCTTGGCCGCGTCGGCATCCGTCGCCTTGTCGTATTTGGCATATTCGTGGCTGAACAGCATCAGCTGGCGCGCCAGCGAGCGGACCGGCAGGCGCTCGGTCCATTCCTCGAGATAATGGTCGAGGAACTTCTCGTCGGCGATGCTGCCGCGCAGCGCGACGAAGCGGCTGATCTCGACCGTGCTGGCGCCCATCTCCGGATAGAGCGCGTCGAATACCTTCCAGGGCAGATAGCCGTCGCGCATCACGAACAGCGGGCGGACGGGCTTGCCGGCCTTGGCGCTGGCTTCGTCCAGTTCGTTCTTGAGCCAGTGCGCGAAGGTGGCGAGGCCCGGGCCGACAATGTCGTGCCCGAGCATATAGGCAGGATCGTCCGAGCGGCGCATCGCGATCTGGGCGCGGTGGGGCTGGGCGACGGGGCGAGTGATGCCGCATTGCGGATCGAGCATCAGCGCGGTCGCCGCCTCCATGCGCAGCCGCGCGGCGGCATCGGCGTCGAACTGGACGAGATGCGCGGCATGCAGGCCATGCTCGATCGCGGAATCATAATCGGCGGCGCGATTGTCGCCGACATGCAGGATCTTGTCGGGCGAGACGCCGAGCGCCTCGAGCACGTGCGGGAACAGCCCGTCGCGCTTGCCCTCGCCATAGGCATTGGAGACGAAAACCTGGTCGACCAGCGCCAGCACATCGTCGCCCGCGGCACCGGCGACGTGCGCACGCAGCTGGGCCTCGGTCAGGTACATGTCGGAGACGAGGATCAGCTTGAGCCCACGGCGCTTGGCCTCGCGCATCAGCGCGACGGTGGGAGCGAAGGCGAAGGCGTGATTGGCCTCGATCGCCAGCTCGCGGCCGATCGCGGCCTCGATCTCGGCGTCGTCGGCATTGCCCAGCATTTCGCGATAGATGTCGGTGAGGCCCACTTCGCGGGCGCCGGTACGCAGATAGGCGCGCTTGCGGGCATGCGATTCCGCCCACATGCGCGGCTCGACGCCGCCGCCGGTGAACTCGATATCGGCGAACACGTCGGTCGGCGCATGGGTGTTGCGCCAGATCAGCGTGTCGAAGCAATCGAGCGACAGGACTTCGATCCCGTCAGGCGCCTGGTCGAGCAGCTCTGCGATCTCGAACGCGCGCACCGTCATCTGCATGGTAATCCCCCGGGGTTCCTCCGGGACAATACTGAGCAGTCATGGTTATAAAGGCGTTAACCAGAATCGCGCGGTCTCAGGCGGTCGAGTTGGTCTTGCTCTCGACGATCGCGATCGCGCGCTGCACGGCGGCGTCGATCGAGAGGAAGCTGGTGTCGAGCAGGGCCGCGTCCGGCGCCTGGAGCATCGGCGCCTCGCTACGCTTGGAATCGCGCTCGTCACGGGCGCGGATGTCGCTGAGCACCTTGTCGAGGCTGGTGAGCACGCCGTTCTTGCGCAGCTCGAGATGGCGGCGCTGGGCGCGGATCATCGGGGTCGCCTTGACGAACAGCTTCACATTGGCGTCCGGTGCGATCACCGTGCCGATGTCGCGCCCGTCGAGCACCGCGCCGCCGGGCTGGCGGGCGAATTTCTTCTGCCGATTGAGCAGCGCGGCGCGGACCAGCGGGTGCGCCGACACGACCGAGGCGACCTTGCCCACCTCGTCGGTGCGCAGCCAGGGATCGTCGAGCAGATAATCCTCGAAGCTGCAGGCCGAGACGGCATCGGCTTCCTTCGACGGATCGAGATCCTCGCGCAGCACGGTGGCGGCGACGGCGCGATAGAGCAGCCCGGTATCGAGATGCGGCAGCCCGTAATGCTGCGCGAGGGCGCGCGCGATGGTGCCCTTACCAGAGGCTGCCGGTCCGTCGACTGCGATGATCATATGCCCGAGCGTTCGCGGCACGCGGGCGCGGCGTCAAGCGATTCGGACATGAATCGGCATCAAATACCGTCGTGACGCGACATCCAGTCGCGCAGCAGGGCAAGATAGGCCTCGGGTTGATCCGACAGGATCGAATGGGCCGACCCCATCACTTCCTTGAAGGTGGCGCCGGGCGCCCGCGCGGCGAACTTCGCGACGGTCTCGGGCCGGGCCTCGTCATATTCGCCGCAGACGAACAATGTCCTGGGGCCATCCAGCTTCCCGAGCAGCGGCTCGCCGTCATAGTCGCGCAGCGTGCCGGTCGAGACGAACTCGGCCTTGCCCCACATCCGGTTGTAGAGCGTATCGCCGGCGTCGCGCGGTGCCCTGGCACGGTATTCGGCGATGCCGTCGGCGCGCTTCGAGCGGATCACGTGGCGGCGGTAGAAGTCCCAGGTCGCGGCCTCGCAGGTCGCTTCCGGGGGCGGGGCGGCGGTGTCGCACTTCTCCAGCGTGGAGCGGACTTCGGCCGGCATCCGCGCGCGGAGCAGATTGGCGTCGGCGATCCAGCTTCTTGTCGAGACCAGTGGGGACTGGACGATCAGGCTGGCGGTGCCGGGCCGCCGGCGGGCGCCATATTCGATCGCGAGCGTGCCGCCCCAGCTGCCGCCGCCGACATGCCAGCGGGTGATGCCGAGCGCGTCGCGGATCCGGTCGATCTCGTCGACGAAGCGCTCGACCCGCCAGTTCTTCGGATCGAGCGGGGCGTCCGAGCGGCCGCTGTCGAGCTGGTCCCACAGGATCACCGCACGCTCGCCGGCGAGCGCGGTGAGGGGCAGGAGCCCCGAATGGTCGCCGCCGGGGCCGCCATGCGCGTAGATCAGCGGCGGGCGCGGGCCCTTGGGGTCACCGTTGATCCGGACATAGACGCTGCCGCCCTCGACCGGGACCATCAGCTCCCGGTCCGGCGTGAACCGGATATCGCTGCCGGCAATCCGTGCCCAGGCGGGCAGGGTGATCGCGCCGGCGGCGAGGCCGCCGAGGAAAGCGCGGCGGCCGATCGGGGTCATGCGGTCAGGCTGTCCAGCACGTCGAAGAATGCGGGATAGCTGGTCTGGACCGGCGCGACATCGTCGATGGCGATCGGCGCGGCGGCGGCCAGGCCAGCGACGGTCATGCTCATCGCGATGCGGTGGTCGAGCTTCGAGACCGCCGCGCCGCCACCCGGGATCGGCGCGCCGCCGGTGCCGGTGATCGCCAGGCCGTCGTCAAACTCCTCGAGCACCACGCCATTGGCTTCGAGCGCGGCGCGCATCGTCGCGATCCGGTCCGATTCCTTGACGCGCAGCTCATGCGCGCCGCGCGCCACGGTGCGGCCCTCCGCGACCGAGGCGGCGACGAACAGGATCGGATATTCGTCGATCATGCTCGGGGCGAGCTCGGGCGGGACCTCGATGGCCTTGAGCGGGGCATGGCGGACACGCAGGTCGGCGACCGGCTCGCCGCCGACTTCGCGCGAATCGACCGCCTCGATCGACGCGCCCATCATGCGCAGGGCCTGGATCAGGCCGGTGCGCGTCGGGTTCATGCAGACATTGGCGATGGTGATGTCCGAGCCCGGCACGATCGAGGCGGCGACCATCCAGAAGCCTGCCGAGGAAGGATCCCCCGGCACGACGATGTGCTGCGGCTTGAGTTCCGCCTCGCCGCGAATCGAGATGATCTTGCCCTCGGGGCTGTCCTCGACGGTCAGCTCGGCGCCGAAGCCCTTGAGCATGCGCTCGCTATGGTCGCGAGTCGGCACCGGCTCGATGACGCGGGTGATGCCCGGGGTGTTGAGGCCGGCGAGCAGCACGGCCGACTTCACCTGGGCGGAGGCGACGGGAAGGGTGTAGGTGATCGGCACCGCGGGATTGATGCCCCGCAACATCAAGGGGAGCCGGCCGCCCGGGCTGGCCGTGATCTCGGCGCCCATCTGGCTGAGCGGCTCGATCGCGCGACCCATCGGGCGGCTGGAGAGCGATGCGTCGCCGGTGAAGGTCACGGTGATCGGATGGCTGGCCACGAGCCCCATCAGCAGGCGCGTCGAGGTGCCCGAATTGCCCATGTCGAGCGCACCCTCGGGCTGGAGCAGTCCGCCGACTCCGACTCCGTTGACCGTCCACACGCCGTCTTCGCCGCGCGTGATCGTCGCGCCCATCGCGCGCATCGCCGCCGCGGTGGCCAGCACATCCTCGCCCTCGAGCAGCCCTTCGACCCTGCTTTCGCCGACCGCGAGCGCCGAGAACATCAGCGAGCGATGGCTGATCGACTTGTCGCCGGGAACGGTGACTCGGCCCTTCAGCGGACCACGGGAGGAGACGGCGAGCGGGCGGGGCGTGGCGGTAGACATAACGCGCGGCTTTGACAGCGCCCTTGCGGCATGGCAAGGCGCGCCCCACTTTCCGGGACAACATCCCGAAATCCGAGATTTTGAAAGGCGAAGAGGCAACACATGGTGAAGCCGGAATGGGGCACCAAGCGCGCGTGCCCGAAGTGCGGTACGCGCTTCTATGATCTGACCAAGGACGAACCCGTCACCTGCATCAACTGCGGCTTTGCATGGGATCCGGAGCCCATCCTGAAGTCGAAGCAGCCGCTTCCCTTCGAGATGGTCAAGAAGGACGGCGAGAAGCCCGAGACCGAGGACGGTGATCTCGGCGACGAGGATCTGGACATCGGCGACGACGACGAGGAGCCCTCGGCGGACGACGACGTTGATCTGGGCGGCGACGACGACCTGGGCGTCGAGACCGGCGGCGACGACGAAGAGCAGTAATTTCCGGGAAAATGGCAAGGGTCGAAAAAAGGCCCTTGCCAGACCCGAAGGGCCCATCTAGAGGGCCCGTCTCCCGAGGAAATGGGGCCGTAGCTCAGCTGGGAGAGCGTCGCAATGGCATTGCGAAGGTCAGGGGTTCGATCCCCCTCGGCTCCACCATTCCCTCCTTGTTTTCCAGCATGATGTGATCGCGCCGCGAGGCGCCCCGCGCCGGGCGGCCGGCGCAGCGATGCTGGGCTCGCGTTCCTTCCTCGCGACATTCCCATACCTTTGTTTCTCCTGCTCCGTCGCGCACGATCGGCTAGCTGTGCTAGAGCATCGATGCCGGGCGGGACGGAGTGAAGCGAATGGGCGAGAGCAAGCCACGGTACAAGCGCTACGACCATCCCGCGGGCGGCTGGGGCGCGGCGGCGGCCACCGCCAAGGTGCTGCTCGAACAGAGTGTCGTCACCAAGGGATCGCGTGCGCTGCTCTCGATGAACCAGCCCGGGGGCTTCAAATGCCCGAGCTGCGCCTTTCCCGATCCTGAGTGCAAGAAGACGCTCGAATTCTGCGAGAACGGCGCCAAGGCGCTGGCCCACGAGGCGACCAAATTCCGGGTCACCCGCGATTTCTTCGCGCAGCACAGCGTCACCGCGCTCAACGAACAGTCCGATTACTGGCTGGAGATGCAGGGCCGGCTGACCGAGCCGATGCGCTATGATTCGGCGACGGATCATTATGTGCCGGTATCGTGGGACGATGCCTTCGCGCTGATCGGCGATCACCTGCGCCGGCTCGACAGCCCGCACCACGCGGAATTCTATACCTCGGGCCGCACCCCGAACGAGGCGGCGTTCCTCTATTCGATCTTCGTGCGCGAATTCGGAACCAACAATTTCCCGGACTGCTCGAACATGTGCCACGAGCCGACCAGCCGCGGCCTGCCGCCGGCGATCGGGGTGGGCAAGGGCACGGTGATCCTCGAGGATTTCGAGCATACCGAGGCGATCTTCATCATCGGGCAGAATACCGGCACCAATTCGCCGCGGATGATGACCAACCTGGTCGAGGCGCGGAAGCGCGGTGTGCCGATCGTGGTGGTCAACCCGATGCCCGAGCGCGCGCTGATCAAGTTCACCGAGCCGCAGGACGTGGTGCAGATGGCGACCTTCGGCTCGACGCCGATCGCCAGCGAGTTCGTCCATATCCGCATCGGCGGTGACCTCGCCTTCCTCAAGGGCATGATGAAGGTGATGTTCGAGCGCGAGGATGCGGGCGAACCGATCCTCGACCGCGCCTTCCTGGCCGAGCATGTGGTCGGGCTCGACGAACTGCGCGCCGATGTGATGGCGCAGGACTGGGACGAGATTGTCCGCGTCTCGGGGATCGAGGAAGCGCAGATCCGGCGCTGCGCCGAGGTCTATATCCGGTCGAAGGCGACGATGATCTGCTACGGCATGGGGCTGACCCAGCATCAGCTGTCGTCGCGCCTGCTCCAGCAGGTCGCCAATGTCCTGCTGCTCAAGGGCAATTTCGGCAAGCCCGGCGCCGGTATCTCTCCGATTCGCGGCCATTCCAACGTCCAGGGCGATCGCACCGTCGGCATCGACGAGAAGCCGAGCCAGGCCTATCTCGACCGGGTGCGCGAGGTGTTCGGCTTCGAGCCGCCGCGCGAGCATGGCCATCACACCGTCGAGACGATGGAGGCAATGCTGGACGGCACCGCCCGGGTGTTCATCGGGCTGGGCGGCAACTTCGTCCGCGCGGTGCCCGATACCGACCGCGCCTATGCCGCGATGCGCAAGCTCGACCTGACCGTGGGGATCGCGACCAAGCTCAATCGCGGGCACCTGATCCACGGCAAGGATGCGCTGATCCTGCCGGTGGTCGCGCGTTCCGAGCGTATCGAGACCGAGGCCGGCGAGCAGTTCGTGACGATCGAGGATTCGATGTCGAACGTCACCGCGTCGCGCGGGGTGCTCGATCCGGCGAGCCCGGACTGCATGCCCGAGGTGGAGATCGTCTGCCGCATGGCGATGGCGACGCTGCCGGCCTCGAAGGTCGACTGGGCGAGCTATATCCATGACTATGGAGCGATCCGCGACAAGATCGCCGAGGTCTATCCGGAGATCTATGCGGCCTTCTCGGAGAAGATCCGCAATCCCAAGGGCTTCCACCTCGACGTCGCGCCGCGCCGGCTCGTCTGGAAGACGCCGAACGGCAAGGCGAACATGCTCATCCTGCCGGGACTGGAAGTGGATTCGCCGGTGGACGATCCGCAGATGCTGCGGCTGGCGACGGTGCGTTCGCACGACCAGTTCAACACGACGATCTACAGCTATTCCGACCGCTATCGCGGGGTCTACAACGACCGGATGGTGCTGTTCATGAACGCCGAGGATCGTGCCGCGCGCGGGCTCGAGGCGGGCGCGAAGATCGCGCTGGAGACGATCAGCAGCGACGGCTTGGCCCGGCGGGTGGAGGGGCTGACCGTGCTCGACTATGCGATGCCGCGTGGTGCGGTGGCGGGCTATTATCCCGAGCTCAACCCGCTGCTGCCGCTGGATCATTACGACAGGATCAGCGGCACGCCCGCCGCCAAGTCGATCCCGGTTCGCGTCGTTACGGGTTAGCCGTGCGGATATTGGGTGCCATCCTGGCCGGGGGCGAATCGCGGCGCTTTGGATCGAACAAGGCAGCGGCAGTGCTGGAGGGGCGCGCGCTGATCGACTGGGTGCGGGAGGCGCTGGCCCCGCAGGTCGATGCCCTGCTGCTGTGCGGGCCGGAGGGATTGGCGGACCGCCCCCTCGGTCGGCTTGGGCCGCTGGCGGGGATCAACGCGGCACTGCACGCGGCGCAGGGCTTCGACGCAGTGCTTAGTGTGCCGTGCGATGCGCCGTTGCTGCCGCCCGACTTGCGCGCGCGGCTGGAAGCGGCGGGCGCGCCTGCCTTTGTCGAGGATGCGCCGGTGATCGGGCTGTGGCCGGTCGCGATGGCCGAGATGCTGGACGAACACCTGACCGGCGAGGATCGCTCGATGCGCGGCTGGGCGCGGCGGCTCGGCGCGCGGGGCATCAGCCTCGAGCGGCCGATCCTCAACGTGAACACGCCGGAAGACCTGGCGCGACTGGCCGGGCGCAATGGCTGAACGGCGCCCGCGGCCGAGCGTCGATGCCGCGCTGGACATGATAGAGAGGATGGTATCGCCGCTTGGTTCGGAGACCGTCGCGGCAGCGGACGCGTTGGGCCGTATCACCGCCGAGCCCGCGATTGCCGCGCTGGACGTACCCCGGTTCGCAGCCTCTGCGATGGACGGGTTTGCGGTACGCAGCGTCGATGTCCTGGCCGCGACCCGGGAGTTCCCCGTCGATCTCCCGCTGGGAGCGCCCGTGCCCGCCGGCAGCGCGGCGGGTGCCTTGGCGGCGGGACACGCGGTGCCGATCAGCACCGGTGCGCCGCTTCCGGAAGGGGCCGATGCAGTCCTCGTGCGGGAGCTCGGCGAGATTGTACGAAGCGAAGAAGGTGCGCGCCTTCGGGTTCGCGGGGCGATCGACAAATGGCGCAACGTACGTACCCGGGGCGAGGACATGGCACGCGGAGGCCAACTGATCGGTGCCGGCCATCTGATTACCGCCGACGCGATTGGCGCGCTGGCAGCCTGTGGGATCGAACGGCTCGCGGTCCGGCGCATGCCCCGGATCGTGCTTGTCTCCTCCGGCAGCGAATTGGCCACAAGCTCCGCGGCGCTCTCCGGCGAGGCCAAGGTCATCGACAGCAACGCGCCGATGATCCTTGCCACCGCGAGAAGCCTAGGCCTGCCGGTGCGATTCCAGGGGCGGATGGCAGATACGCATGAGGCGGTGACGGCGATGCTCGACACGGTCTTCGCATCCGGCGACGCGGACATCCTGATCTCGACAGGCGGGGTGTCCGTTGGAGACTTCGACCTGGTCCGCGCCGGACTGGAGGCGCGGCGCGCGATCCTATGCTTCCACGGTGTCCAGATGCGCCCGGGCAAGCCGCTGCTGTTCGCGAAACTGCCTGACGGGCGGCCCTATTTCGGCCTGCCAGGCAATCCGGTGGCGGCATTCGTCGCTTTCCGCTTCTTTGTGATGGCGGCGGTCCGGCGGATGCTCGGCTTGCCGCGTGAGGCGGCTGAGTTGGTCTCGGCGAATGCGGAACCGCGCGAAGGCACCACCCTGTTCCTGCGCGGCCGGCGCATGCTCGATGCGGAAGGGCGCGTGCGGATCGATACCGGCCTCGACCAGCGCTCGCATGTCCTGAGCAGTGTGGTGCATGCCGATCACTGGCTCCGCGTCTCGCCGGATGCGCCGCGCTTCCTGGCCTATCCCAAGCTGCCGCTACTCTAGGGATGGGCCGCCAGCAGGGCGTCGCTGCGGACCAGCACCCGCAGGCGCAGCCTCGCCCCGGCGGCGCGATCGATCGCCAGAGTCGTGGGGGCGGATATGGTCGCCAGCATCGGGCAGTTCGCCAGCGCAGCCTTCTCGACCAGCTCATAGGAGCAGCGTGAACTGAGCAAGGCGAAGCCGCTGTTCCAGCCGCGCCCGGCGCGGGCCATCGCGCCGATCAGCTTATCGAAGGCATTGTGGCGCCCGACATCCTCGCGGACCAGCCAGGGCTCTCCGTCCGCCGAGCAGGCGGCCGCGGCATGGGCCGAGCCGGTGGCGTGGTTGAGCACCTGATGCTTGGGCAGCGCCGCAAGCGCGGCGAAGCATGCGGCGTCTTCCGCCAGGCAGGGCTGCGACACCTGTGGGAGCGGGCGCAGCGCCTGTTCGAGATTCTCGATTCCGCAGAGCCCGCAGGAGGAATCGCTCGCGCGGTGGCGGACGCGATCGGTGATCCGGCCCGCCACTTCTGGCGCCAGCTGGATGCGCAGGATGAAGCCTTTCTCGGCCCGGAAGCTGTCGACATCGAGGATCTGCTCGGCCCGGTCGATCAGCCGCTCCGAGAGGGAGAAGCCATAGGCAAGGTCGACCAGGTCGGCCGGCGTCGCCATCAGCACCGCATAGCCGATGCCCTGATATTCGAGCGCGACCGGGCATTCCTCCGCGATGTCCCGGTCCGCCGGGCCCTGTTCGCCGGCGCGGGCGATGCGCAGGAGCGATCGGCTTTCATATCCCGTCTGGGTCATGGGGCAGAGGTATCAGCGGCGGTTGCGGCCCGGAACCCCTTCTTCCGTTTAGTCGGCGGCACTTTGCTGCGGCGCCGCTCCCTCTACCGGCAGCAGCAGCGTAAAGCGGGTACCCTGCGGTCCGGACAGCAGCTCCACCCGGCCGCCGATCACCTCGGCGCGGCGCGCCTGGTTACCCAGGCCGCGGCCCGCGCCCGTTGCCGCCACGTCGAAGCCCTGGCCATTGTCGGTCACGCCCACGCATACACATCCGTCCCGTACGCCGGTGGTGACGATGATCTCGCTGGCCCCGGCATGCTTGATTACGTTGGTGAAGGCCTCCTGCAGGATGCGCAGGATGTGGAGCGAGTGGCGCTGGTCGAGCCAGCCGAGCGGCGGCACGTCACGTACGTCCCAGCGCAGGCGGATGCCGGTCGATTCCAGACGAGGCTGGAGGCGGAAGCGCAGCGTGCCGAGCAGGAGGAGAAGATCGGTCTCCACCGGCTCCATCGAGTCGATGGTGAGCTTGAGGTCGTCGATGCAGCCCTTGAGCAGCTGGGCGATGTCGGCCTCGTCGATATGGCCATGCTCGACCATGCGCAGCGTGCTGACGAGCGACGAGCCCAGCCCGTCGTGCATGTCCTGCATCAGCCGCTGGCGCTCCTGGAACAGCACTTCGCGGCGCTCGACCTCGCGCAGTTTCTGGTGGCTGGCGGTGAGCTCCGCCTCGCGCTCGGCCAGGCTGCGGACGAGCACGACATTCGCTTCCCCCACCGCCTTCATCGCCTTGAGATAGCGGCTCAGCATGATCTGGCAGAAGACGATGATCAGCGAGATCTGGGCGTAGAAGGAGACGAACAGGCTCTCGATGTTGATGATGTTGTTCTGGAGCAGCATGTCGCGCGCGCCGAGGATGAACGAGAGCAGGCCGCAGATCGCCAGCCCGGCACCCTCGAGCGTACCGGCCCGGCGGCTCCAGAGGATGTGAAGGGCGAAGGTGACGGAGCCGACCGCCACCATGGTGATGTACATAAGCGGCGAGATGATCGTGGCGTCGGTCGTGCCTTCGAACAGCGGCAGGGTGATCCCGCCGAAGCCCACGCACATCAGGGCGATGATCCAGGTCAGCACGCGGACATGGTGGTGATGGAGGGCCGTCAGGAAGAGGTGGGTGATCAGCACCGTCCAGCCCACGGAGTTGACCGTGATCCAGCCGAACCACGCGTCGGACACCGGCAGGCGGTCCGCCCCCATATAGGCGTGCATCACGCGCAGGAAGGTCGCGACCGTCATCACCGCATAGAGCAGGTAGAGCGTTTCGCGCCGCGAACGCAGCCAGATCAGGAAGGCGAACACCCCAGTCGCAAGGAACAGCGCCGAGCTGATATAGGGCAGCTCGGCCTGGAAGAAGGCGCGCATGTAGTAAGCGGCGCCGAGCTGGCGATAGTCGCCGATCCACAGGGTGGAGAGTGCTCCGCCGATGCCGCGGACATGGCGGATGCGGATCAATATGTCCTTGGGCGGCGTGCTCTCGGCCGCTTCCTCGAGGGGAATCCACAGCGGGCGATTCGAGCCATTCCACTGGAGATTGGCGTGGGTCTGATAGAAGAGCCGTCCGTCGATATAGATGGCCAGCTCGCCATCGGTCTTCCAGCGTGGGACATAGATATAGGCGCCGGCCGGTGCGGCCTGCTCCGGGCCGAGGGTAAAGTGATACCAGCTCGTCTGGGTGGGCAGCAGGCCGGCATCGCCCGAGCCCGGCACCATCCTCGGGCGCGGGGCATGGGGGAGGGGGACCTGTTGCCACTGGCCGGGCAGCGCGCGCCAGTCCTGGGTGCGCGAGGGTGGCGGATAGCCCAGCGTGTCCTGCACCAGCAGATCGGCACTGGTCAGGTGGATTCCCCGGGGGCGCGATCCGTAGTAACAGGCGAGCAGCACCAGCAGCGCTATCCCGGTATAGACGAGGATAGCGCGTAGGGTCCTAGAGGATACCATGGTTGCGGGCCTCGAAGATGGCTTCGGCCTTCGAGGTGACCTCCAGCTTCTGATAGATGCGCCGGACGAAGGTCATCACCGTGTTGCGCGAGACCTGCATCAGTTCGGCGATCTCGTCATAGCTGAAGCCCTTGGTGATCAGTTCCAGGGCCTCGCGCTCGCGCGGAGAAAGCGGGTTCGCGATCGGCGTGACTTCCGCCAGTGCCGCAGCCGCCGGTACCGGCTCGGCGGGGCGGAAGCGCAGCAGGATCTGGCGGGCGATGCGCGGGCTGATCGGGCTGCCGCCTGCATGGAGCGCGCGGATCTCGTCGGCGATCTTCTCGGCCGAGCTATCCTTGAGCAGATAGCCGGCGGCACCCGCCTCGATCGAGGCAATGACGTGCTTCTCGTCGGCGAAGGTGGTGCTGACCATGATCCCGCAATCGGGCCAGGCATCATGAGCGGCACGGATCACCTCGATCCCGGACCCGTCGGGCAGGCCGAGATCGACGACCAGCACGTCGAGCGGATCGCCGGCAATCATCCTGCGCGCCTGGGCGACATTATGCGCCATGCCGACCAGATGCATGTCACCGGAGCTGCGCACCGCTGCCGCGAAGCTATTCTGGAAGGCGATGTCGTCCTCCACCAGCGCGACCTTGAGCAGCGGCGGAGTGGAATCGGCCATTCGGGCATCCTGAAGCGGCCCGCCTCCAGCGGCGCGGCCAGAGCGGCGATCGGATGGGCGTGTCGCCACGCCCGGCTTTCGCGATTGTACCATCGGATACGCCCCGACCTTGTCCCTATAAATAGCGACATACTCAATATTTCGGGCTCGTTACAATTTGTTCCGGAACCCTGGCTGGGTTAACCTTCCGTTTCCCAGGTCAGGCAAGAGAATGAGTCGTCCATGCCAAGCCCGGCCCCTCTGACGCCGATGCTCGTCGCGGAACTGGTAGGCGGTATCTACGAGGCCGCGCTCGACCCGTGCCTGTGGCAGAGCCTCGTCGATCGTATCGAGGCGATCTATCCCGAAATCACGGTCGCGCTGTTCAGCCATGAGAGCCATGTTCCCTCGGCGGCGCTGAACATCCGGGCGAACTTCTCCGAAGCGGCGCTGCGCGACTATTCGGCCTATCATTTCTCGACCAGCCCCTATGTCGACTTCGTGCCCCGCAACGGCGTGGGCCAGCCGGTGCGGACCGAGGCGATCATCAGCGACGAGGAGCTGTTCCGGACCGAGCACTATAACGACTTCATGCTGCCGCATGGCGTTGGCCGATATGGCACCGGCATGGTGCTGGAGCGGGACCCCGGCGGCTGGGCTTCGCTTTCCCTCGCCGACCGCCGTAATGATGTGGACCGGCGCGACCACCAGATGCAGCTGCTCCGCCTGCTCGCGCCGCATTTCGGTCGCGCGTTCAAGCTGCGGCGCACGCTGATGGACAGCCGCATGGCCGGCCAGGCCCAGCAGGCGGTATTCGATGGCTGGATGCATGCCGCCTTCGTGCTCGATCGTGACGGCCGGGTGATGACGATGAACCGCCGCGCCGATGCGTTGGTCATTCGGGGCGACTGCCTGGTGCTCAACCGGTTCGGCCAACCGCGCAGCTTCGACGACAAGTGCAGCCGGGCGCTCGAAACCGCCTTTGCTGCCTGCCGGGCGAGCGCGGATGCGCCGATTCGGGCGGTGGACGATCCAGGCGGGGTGATGTTGCCGCGCCGCGCCGGGGCAAGCGCGCTGCACGCGATGCTGTGGCCGATTTCCAGTGCGGCCGAATTCAACCTGCCCAGCCTTCCCGGGCAGGTTCTCCTCGTGGTCTCCGATCCGGACGATACCCCGCCGGGCGCGGTCGCCTGGATCGCGCGCCGGTTCGGCTTGTCGCCATCGGAAGAGAGGCTGGCAGAGGCGGTCATCGCGGGCGTGCCGCTGAGCGAAGCGGCGGAGCGACTGGGCATCCAGCTCTCCACCGCCCGCACCCGCCTGAAGACTATCCAGGCCAAGACGGACTGCCACCGCCAGATGGATCTGGTGCGCCTCGCCATGTCGGTCCCCACTCTCCGACTCGTCTGAGGGATACTCCCATATGGGAGCTATTCGCTCCCTATCGGCCTCCTTAACCAACCACCCTCGGGATCGTGCGCGCGGGATCGCGTCGGGGGGATGGCGTCGATGGAATTGGAGTTTCTTCACCGTGGCTTAGGCCCGGAACTGCAGCCGATGCGCAGGTCCAGGCCGCGGAGTCCGACGTTCCGCGACGTCGTTCCGCTGCTGTCACTAGTTGTAGCGACAGACGCCGAATCCGCCCTGCGGTACCATTCACGCGCAGGATCGCTCGCCCGGGTCGTGGGGTGGAGCGGCCTCCCGGTTCTCCAGTTCAAGACAAAAAAAGGCCGAGCGATGCCGAAGGTTGCCGTGCAGCATCTCCCTTACGGGCGGAAGGCGCTCGCCACATCCCTACTACTTGGCGCGGCGGTCCTCGCCATGCCGGCGGCCGCGCAGGTGCTGCCCAACCGCCAGCAGCTCAACCCCGCCCAGCAGACGCCGATCCCGGCGGCGCCGCGCGGCGAGTTGTTCCGCGACATGGAAGCTGGGCCTTGTCCCTTTGCCGGCAGCGACCTCCAGGTGACGCTGACCGACGTCGTGTTCCAGGGCAATAACGGCAAGCTCGCGCTCTCCGACGACCGGCTGCGTCTCGCCTACGCCGACCTGATCGGCAAGCAGGTGCCGCTCGCCACGATCTGCACCATCCGCGACCGGGTGGCCTCGCTCTACCTGCGGCGCGGCGTGCTCGCGTCGGTGGAGATCCCCGAGCAGCGCATCGCCGACGGCAAGCTGGTCCTGCTGGTCACCGAGGCGCATGTTTCCTCGGTCAGTTATCACGGCGATGTCGGCCCGGCGCAGCGTCAGGTCGAGCGCTATCTCGACAAGCTGAAGGGCATGACGCCGTTCGACCTGAACGTCGCCCAGCGCTACCTGCTGCTTGCCTCGGATATTCCCGGCGTGATCGTCCAGGCCTCGCTCAAGCAGGCGTCGGGCGGCAAGGGAGCTGTCGACCTCGACATCGCGATCTCGCGCACGCCGGTCACCGCCAGCTTCTCCGTGAACAATGGCGGCTCGGAATCGATCGGGCGCGACCTCGCTACCGCGCGGGTGGATTACAACAGCTTCACCCCGTTCGGCGAGCGCACGACCATCGTCGGCTACGGCACGATCACAAGCCCCGAGCAACGCGTCATCCAGCTGACCGAGAGCGTGAAGTTGGGCGGGGAGGGGCTGCAGCTCGACCTGTCCGGCTCGTTCGCGCGGACGCGGCCGGGCGCGGCGCTCAAGCCGTTGAACCTGCTCGGCAACAGCTTCGCCGGCAATGCCAGGCTGACCTATCCGCTGCTGCGCCATCGCCGCTACAATTTGAGCCTGTCGGGCGGCTTGGAATGGATCGACCAGAAGGTCGAGTTCGGGGGGGGCGTCGCCACGCTGACCGACGACAAGCTGCGCGTGTTCTTCGCCAAGCTCGACGGCCATCTCGCCCCGCGTGAGTTGGCGTCGCACTCGGTAGCGGCGACCGGCTCCCTCGAAATCCGCAAGGGCATAAACGGCCTGGGCGCGACGCCGTTCGGCAACAAGGTCGCCTCGCGCTTCGGCGGGCGTCCGGATGCGACGGTGGTACGCGCGGACCTGTCGGTCGGCGCCCGGCTGTTCGGCCCGATCACCGCCAGCCTCTCGACCAGCTGGCAGTACACCGACACGCCGTTGCTCTCCTATGAGGAGTTCGCCGCCGGCGGGCTTTCGATCGGCCGGGGCTATGACCCCTCGGCCGCCTCGGGCGACCGGGCGCTGGGCTCCTCGCTCGAAATCAGTACCGCGCCCTTACAGTTCGCCAAGCGATCGGTGTTCCGGCCCTATGCGTTCCTCGACGCCGTGCGCCTGACCAATATCGGGCCGGGCGCCGATCAGGTGACGCTGCGTTCCGCCGGCTACGGCGTCCGCGCCCAGATCGGCCCGTGGTTCTCGGTCGATGCCGCCTGGGCGCATCCCTTCGACCGGGTGGCCCCCGGCGCGCCCAAGCCCGGCGACCGCTTCCTCGTCAGCCTCACCGCCTCGATCTTCTGAGGAATAGATAGATGTCCGCTCCCCGCCGCCGCTCCAATCGCCGCCTGTTCACCACCTCGGCATTCGGCGCGCTCGCGCTCGCCGCGGTCTGGGCGGCACCCGCGCAAGCGCAGCTCGTCCAGGGGGCCACGCCCGCGCAGAGCAACGGCACGACGCCGACGATCGACCAGTCGGTGCCCAACACCACCACGGTGACGCTGGGCGGATCGCGCACGGTGATCGACTGGGACAAGTTCGACATCAATTCGGGCGACACCGCCAACTTCGTCTTTGCCAATCGCAGCGACATCGTGCTCAACCGCGTGGGCGGCGCGGGCAGCACGATCAATGGCAATCTGAACGGTACGATCGGCTCCACCGGCGGGGCGGTGGGCGGCAATATCTGGATCTACAACGCCAATGGCGTGGTGATCGGTGCCAATGCCCGGGTGAGCACCGGCGGCCTGCTCGTCACGACGGCGGGGCTGGACCGTGCGACCGACAGCAGCGCGGGCGGCTTCCTCGACGGCAGCTCGACCAGCTTCGGCTTCACCGGGGCGGGGACCGGCAACATCACCGTGCAGAACGGCGCGCAGATCACCAGCCACGGTGGTGCGATCGCGCTGGTGGCGCCGGTGGTCACCGCCGAGGCCGGATCGAGCATCTCGGCGCAGGATGGCGGCAACGTGCTCGTCGGCTCGGCGTCCAAATACCAGATCAGCTTCCGGCCGACCTCGACCGACGACATGGACCTGCTGAGCTTCGAAGTGGCGGACGGCGCCGGCACTTCGAGCACCGATGCAATCTCGCTGGCCGGCGACATCAGCGGCAACCGCGTGTTCGTCGCGGCGGTCTCGAAGTCCGGGCTGCAAGCCAATATTCTCAGCACCGGCACAATCACCGCCACGACTGCCGTAACCGACGAAACCGGTGCGATCGTGCTTAGCGCGAACCACAATATCGTGGGCGCCGCCGCGGTGGCGGCCCCGGTTTCCGGCACCGGCTCGGGCTTCGTCGGGATCTCTGGCGGCGCGCTCGTCGCGCCGTCGGTCAGCGTGCTCGGCACTGACGGCGTCCTGTTGCGCGGCGATGTGACTGCGACGGGCGGCACTGTCGATCTGCGCAGCGACAATGGTGATGTCCGGCAGTTCGCCGGTGTGATCACGGCGGACACGCTCACCGCCAGCGCGCAGACGGGCATCAACTTCAATTCGTTCAGTGCAAACCGGGTCGACAAGCTCGGCGCGCTCAGCACCGTCACGGGCGATCTCGCCTATATCGGCGATGAGGACGGGGTCATCCTCACCGGCGCGATCAGCGCGCCCGGCAAGGTCACGCTCGGCGCGCGCGGTTTCATGGATACTACGACTGGCTCGATCACCGCCGGCAGCCTGGAGCTGTCCCTGGGCGGCGGCGGGTCGTTCAAGGTCAATGGCGACGCCAATATCGGCTACGGCCAGTCCCAAGGGGCGGTGACGGTCCACGCGACCGGCGGCATCACGCTGTCGAACGAGTTCGGGATGCTGCTCGGCAACCAGCTCTCGCTGACTGCGGACACCGGCGCGATCCGCGAGACCGGTGGCTTCATCTCGGGCGGGGGCGCCGTCGTCGCCAATGCCGCTGGTGAGATCGACCTGCGTGGGGCCAACAGCTTCACCAGCCTTACGGCCAATTCCGCCGATGGCGAGAACATCACGGTCAACGCGACCGGCAATCTCGACTTCAAGGTGAACACCTTCTCGAGCGCGCGGTTCACCGTCGGGGGCGATGCGACGTCTTCGGGCACGAACGCTCTGATCGCCGGAGGTCTGCACGTGACCGCGGGCGGCGCGATCAACCTCAGCTCCGACGGCGGTGACGCCGCGTTCGGGGACTTGCAGGCCAACGGCAACATCATGCTCGCGATGGACGGCGTGCTCCGGCTCGGCGGCGTCGTGCAGGCGAATGGCGGCACCGCGAGCTTCACTTCGCGGAGCGGCGCGATCCAGCAGTCCTCCGGCAGCATTACCGCAAGCGCGATCATATTCGACGCCGACAGCACGATCACCCAGACCAACGGCGCCTTCGTCCAGACGGGTGGCCTGTCGCTCACCAGCGGCGGTACCGCGACGCTGGGCAGCGCGAACAGCTTCACCAGCCTCCAGGACCTGCACGTCGGCGGCGACCTGACGCTGCGCAATGCCGGCACGATCAACCTCACCCCAGTGTCGAGCGGTGGCTACACCGCGGGTGGCCAGCTCAACCTGACGTCCGATAACGGCGATATCATCAGCCCCAATGCCATCGCCGCATCGCGCATCACCGCTTCGGCCTGGGGATCGATAGGCCTTTCGGGCGCGATCGACTCGCTGGGCGCCGTGGCCGCCGGCGGTATGATTGGAATCACGTCCAACCGCGCGCTCTCGGTGACGGGCGACGTCGTCGCCGGAACCAATGTCAGCCTGTCCGGGACGTCGATCGGCCAGGGTGCCGGCACGACGATCTCCGGCAACGACGTCACGCTCAATGCCACGGCTGGAGCGATCGACCAGCATGCCAGCGGCAGCATCAGCACCAGCAATTATCTCGAAGCGCATGCGACCACCGACCTGCTGCTGCGTGGTGCGAACAACCTGGGCTACCAGGACCCGTACCTCACCGCGGGCACCGGCAAGGACGTCACGATCCGCGCGATCGGCGACTTCCGCTATAACAGCTACGGTATCACCGTCGGCACGCTGACGCTGATCTCCGACGCCGGCAGCATCCGCCAGGGCAGCGGCATCTATGCCGACACGCTGATCGCGCAGGCGGCGACCGGGCTGCGGCTCGATGGCGGCGGCGTCGGCAACACCGTCACCACCGTGGGCGGGCTCAGCACCGCCAGCGGCGACATCATGTTCGTCGAAGGCAATGGCTTCGATATCGCCGGCGACATCAGTGCGCCTGGCTTGGTCCAGCTTGGCACTAGCGGGGCGATCAACACCAACTCCGGCCACCTTTCCGCCGGCACGCTGGAAGTGACTGCGGGCGGCGGTGCCGGCTTCGATGTGCTGGGCAACATCAAACTGGGGGCGGTGACCGTCTCCGGCGGCAATTTCTACCTGGGCAGCAACGGCAATATCGAGCTGACCGGCCTGGTCGACACCGGCACCAGCAACCTGACGCTGTCCACCACCAACGGCGCGATCACCAGCAATGGCGGCTCGATCAAGGCCTTTTCGACGACGGCGGACGCCACCGGCGCGATCACGCTCGTCGGCTCCGGCTTCGCCAATTTCTGGGCAACCTCGAGCGGTGGCGGCGCCATCCATCTCAGCAGCGACAACGATCTCGGCTTCGCGGCCAACACCACCGGCACCCTCACCGTCGAGACCAGCGGGCAGGCGAGCAACACCGGTGACGTGATCGCGAGTTCGGTGTCGATCACCGCGGGCACCGGGATTGGCCTGGTCAACACGGGTTTCACGGTCGATATCGGCAGCTTCAGCCATCTCGGCACCGATGACGGCCTGATCAGCATCGACCTCAACGGCGACATCAAGCTTGCCGGCGACGTCACCGCAGGCGGCACGGGCAATACCGTCAGCCTGACCTCGCGCGGGAGCATCCTGCAGAATTCGGGCACGATCACCGGCGACATCATCAAGCTGAGCGGCGCCTCCGCGATCAACCAGGCGAGCGGCGCGGCGCTGCACGGCGGCGCCCTGTCGCTCACCAGCAGCGGCAATGTGGCGCTGGGCCAGGCTAACGACTTCACCAGCATCGCCGAGCTCGCGATAGGCGGCGCCCAGACGCTGCGCCAC